>JAQVEY010000209.1 GCA_028697515.1 Bacteroidales bacterium
ATTGATACTATGAGTTACGAAATTGAACCAACAATGCTTATAGATGCTAATGCATCAATTTATATGGATGGGCTGCCTGATGAACTTTTTGCGCCGGCAAGTGTAATTTTTGTAAATTCCACAGAAGAATATGATTTTGATTACAATTGTATTTGGGAATTTGGAGACGAAGTTTCAGAAACAAATTGTGATGCCATGTTAGAACATATCTATAATGATCCCGGATGTTACAATCCCTATATGGTTGTGGAAGTTGCAAATTTGACTGCTTGTCGTGATACCGCTTATTTTGAATCTTGTATTTATATTCAGGGTGATGACAGTGCTGGATTGTATAATATAGAATCGGATTATTTGATTTATCCAAATCCATGCAGAGAGTTTTTTTATATTGAAACGATCTTAGATGAGAAAATTCAAATTTCAATAATTGATGAACTTGGTAATGTGGTTATGTATATTGCTGAGTATAAAAGAGATATAATTTCAGTTGCTGGCTTAAATTCCGGTTTGTACTCGCTTGTTATTACCACCGAAAAAGGAATTGTAAATAGAAAGTTGATTGTTTTAGGGGAGTAAAATTAAAAAAGTGGTCGAAATTTCAACCACTTTCTATTTTGTTATATTTTTGATCTCTAATGTCTTATAATTTAATGAGTTTATAATTCGTATCAGAATTGTTTCCTTCAAACTTAATAAAATAAATTCCTGAATTTAATCCGCTGATATCAATTGTACTGTTTGGTAATACCTCTGTTTCAAGTACTGTTTTGCCTGTACAGTCTATAATATCGACATATTTTATTTCAGTTTGATTAAATGTCGAAATTTGTATAAAAGATTCGGCTGGGTTAGGGAAGATGCTAACATTTGTTCTAGCATTTTGATTTTCAATATAAGTAATCTCCTCAATCGTATTTGTTGCTGGATAAAATATATACATACTTTCAGAGACATTTTCGTTTTCGTCCTGTCCACCAAAAATTAAAATTTTATCACCTGCAAAAGATGCAGTTGCATTTGAAATTGATACAGGTAATGTTACAGGCAATTCGGACCAGGTCATTGTTGTCAGATCAAGTTTAAATATTTCATTGTCGAACAATTCAAGTTCATTCTCGTAATCGTATGTTCTGCCACCGAAAGTGTACAGATAATTATTGTCCGGATCTTGAGTATAAGCCATAAAAGTTAGTTCGGTGAACGGATCGCCTGTTGTTGTTACATATTCCCATGTGCCTTTTTCATCGTTTTTACTAGGATTATATCTCCATGTATTTGCACTAAAACTTGGTTGATAACCAGGAGCTACGTTATCATAATCGTGTAGCAATCCACCAATGACACAAACGGCACCATTATATGCAGCAATAGCCATTCCCTGTAGTGCTTCAACTGCTGATTCTAATGCATTTAGTATGAAGTTTTTTCTTGCCAATTCCATTTTATAAAAACTGTCAAGTGACTCACCTTCACTATTTGAACCACCAAAAATATAAACTTCAGAGCCAATTACAACTGCTGCCTGAGAATAAGCACAATTTCCTAAAGAAGAACTTAGTTGTGTCCAGATGTTTGTTGTTAAGTCAAATCCCCAAAGATCGTCCAAACATGTACCTTCTGATGTTCTTCCGCCTTTAATGAACATAGTGTTGCCATATACCCAACTACAGTGATCTCTTCTTGTACTAGGAGCACCTGTTGTTTCAATTTCTGTATATATTCCAGGTGCTTCACAAATCCATAGTTCATTAGAATAAACTCCTCCGGTTTTTTCTCCGCCAAAATAATAAATTGTAACTCCAATTGAGGATTCCTCATTCAAAACTGTTACTGCTGAATGTCCTGTAGTTGCATCTCTTTCAGTAACCTGAGCAAAAAGACTTAGATTGATTAATGCAAATAAAATGATAAGTAAATTTGTTTTCATGATTTTTGTAGATTAATTAAACATATAATTGATTTTCACATACTAATAAGCATTTTTAAACAATTAAAGACAAAATTATAAAAAACATCAATATTGTGTATTATTATGAGATTTTTTTTAACTTTTAGCTTTCAGAATTAATATCTAAACTGGTTTTAATTATTAATTTGAAGTATTCTCAGAAAGCTTATTTATTGTATAAAATCTGATAATCTTTAACATTTAGAATTTCTTCAGGGACATTAGTTTGGTTGTATATTATTATGTTGTAACCTTCACTATAATATTTTGATAAACTATCTGTTGGGGGAAGTGAAGAGTATGCTGTGCAATCGAGATAAAACATTGCCTCGATAGGATAAGGATGGTTAAAAAGCAGGGTGTTTTTCGGTAACTTAGAATTGTTAAGTTTTTTTAGAGTTTGGACCCAATCAGGATTTTTATTTTCTGCTGAGAAAGGTTTTATTCTTTCAATACTATATCGTATCGGTAATACGATTATTAAAATTGCTAAGGCAAAATCTATAAATTTATGCTTCCCATCAATTGCCTTATCAGTTAGATATGTGACAAACCAAGCTGAAATTATAAAAAGGGCAGGAGCGATGAATAAAATATAAGCCTGCATTTTGGTTTTTGCAATCGAAAAGAAAATAAGTGGGATGAAAATCCAAATGATTAATGAAAATAACTTAAAGTCTTTTTTATTTTTAAAATATCTTATCAGAATAAATATTAGTGGCAGAAAAATCAACTCTCCATAATTAGTTCCCATACGCGCTAGGTAAAACCAAAATTCTCCAGTTTGATTATCTAATACTTCTGTAAAATGTTTGATGTTATAAGATGCTGTGTAGCTTGCTTCAGTTGGGAAATGTGAATATATATATAATTGCCATGGAAGAAAAACAGCAGTTGCAATAGCAGTAATAACAAGTAGATTTAGAATAATTTCCGATTTACTGAATTTCTTAGAATCAAACGCAATCATTAGCCAAATGGGAATTACAATTAAGGCAGGCAACCATTTTGTAAGAATTGCAAGACCTATAGAAAGGCCAATTAGCAGTGAATAAATTCTTTTGCCGCTTATTACATGTTTTGCACTAAAATAAATTCCAGCAAGAATGAAAAACATAAAAAATATATCGTAGTGATCAGTAGCAATGCGCCCACCTGTAAGTTCAAGTACGAGTCCATTAATTGTCATCAAAAGAGCAGCAATCCACGCAGTTTTTCGTTCCGATTTGCCTTTAAAGAAGAATAGTGATATTTGATAAATAAGCCAAATTGCTATACAGGATAAAATTATAGATGGGGTTCGAACAGCAAATTCGTTGTTACCTAATATGTATATCGATACAGCCATACACCACAAAGGCAATGGCTGTTTGTGTAGCCAAATATGATTGCAGGACCAGTCGGTGTAATCTATTTTATGAATCGGATTTTCGTACAGTGTTGGTTTTAGAGGATGATCAATTAAATTTTTGGCAACTAGTGCATGATATTTTTCATCATGGGGATGTAGATACTGATCGGATGAAATTGTAATTCGCAGAATTAAACCCGCAAAAATCA
This sequence comes from Bacteroidales bacterium, assembly GCA_028697515.1. Taxonomy (GTDB): domain Bacteria; phylum Bacteroidota; class Bacteroidia; order Bacteroidales; family ML635J-15; genus Bact-19. The sequence continues at coordinate 3,512 of JAQVEY010000209.1, forward strand.
GTAATAATAATGATAAACTGTGTTTTGATTTTCTAAGGAAAAGAATAGATAAACCAAGACTAACAATTGTTGTTACCAACATTACTAAATTCCCTATATTTCCATTAACGATGTTCATTTATTTGTTATTTTTCACAAACTTCACAAAATCTCTAATAATGTAATAAGATAATGCAGGAAAAACAATAAAAATTAATGGATTGGAGTCCCAGGCAGCAGTAAAATTAAGACCAAGCAATTCAATAAATGCACGCGTTAACCCACAACCAGGACATCTGATGTCAAATAAAGTATGCCAAATACATGGTATTAAAATATCAACTTTTGCAAAGACATACAAAATCAATCCTATAAAATAATAACCGGCAATGCCGGTTATTAAAAAATTCTTTTTTATATAAGGAAATATTATTTTCCTAAAGAGAAAATTAACCTTTGAGCGGTCTGCCATCTGAATCCTTATAACTGCCAGAAGCAATCTGGATAAGATCTATTAATGTCCAAATACCACAACCTCCCCATGTAAGTAACTGAATAATTCCGATTCCAATATGACCAGTATAAAATCTGTGAATTCCGTGTATTTGAACAACATAACCCAAAATACATAAAACTAGAGATGTTGTTTTATCTTTCTCTGTTGAACCTGCAGGTGGAGGCGCAACAGGATTTGGATTAGGATTTTGATAATTTGGTTGTGGGTCTGCTACAGGTTGTGGATTTTGATTAGCACCACAAACAGGACAAACCATAGCATCCATTGGAATTTGAGCTCCGCATGTAATACAATTTTTCATATCTATATAATTGAGTTAATATTAACAAAAAAGAGGGCTAAAAATTAGCCCTGATTAAAATTCTTCCCGAAAATTATGATTCTAACGGTCTGCCATCAGCCATCGGTAATTTATCCATGAAAATCATGATTAAATCATAAATAGCCCAAATACCGCAACCACCTGCTGTAATAAGCATAATCCACCAGTTGCTGTATCCCATCATTAATCTGTGTATTCCTAATGTGCCTGCAAACCAGCAAATTAAAACCATCATCATTTTCTTTTGAACGGGTTTCTGTTCTGTCATAGTTGTAATAGTTTAACATTTTTGCCTACTCTAAAGTTTTCGGCATCCCTCTAAATAACTTTTTTGTAAAAATATATAAAAAATAATTTTTAGCAATATTTAATACGATATATTTTAATAAAAATTTGTTAATATCTGTTTGATAATTGTTGTTTTAAGCCATTAATCCTTTATGCAATAAGGCTTATAGAGTTTTGATAATTTTAAAATTTAGTTAATAAGAAATTTTAAAACACTATTTTTGTCAGCGTTATATATAATTTTGATAAAATATATTCCTGCTGCGAGAGAATTTAGGTTTATAATTGTTTCACTATTAATGATTTTGCCTGTTTTTATCTTTTTCCCAAATAGATCATATATAATATAATCAACAGAATACGTCACTTCAGTATCAGACTTAATTATAAGTTCTTCTGTTGCAGGAATTGGGAAAATTACAAAGTTGAAATCTCCACTTGGTTCAGGAACACTGTCTTCAGGTGCCTGATTAACAATTAGTTGCAGAAATACAGTGCTGTCACATCCATATATATTCGATAAGTTTAATGTGTAATCATATGTGCCAGATTCAGTAAATACAGGTAAATTAAAACCAAAGTCATTATAATCAGAGCCTTCAGTAATGCTATCAGTAATTTC
>JAQVEY010000210.1 GCA_028697515.1 Bacteroidales bacterium
TATGCTGTTATGGATGAAAAAATAAGCTATAATACAGTTGCCGTATCTGAAATAAGTGTTGAATTTGAAATTGCAAAAAACTATAACATTCCTGCTGATGGCAAACCTTACACAATTGACGTTACGGAATACACTTTAAATGCTGATTTCAGTTATTATGCAATTCCAAAATTCGAGTCTAATGTTTATCTCATTGGCAAAATTATTGGTTGGGAGTCACTCAATCTGATTGATGGAGATATGAATGTTTACTTTGGCGAAACATATCTTGGAGTATCAAAGTTAAATACAAGTTCTTTGAACGATACTCTTGAATTATCATTTGGTCGGGATAAACAAATTTCTATCAAACGTAATCGCATTGAAGAATTTTCAAAGAAAAGTTTACTGGGTACTAGCAGAAAAGAAAGTTTTCAATATGATATTCTTGTTAAAAACAACAGAAAAGTTGATATAACAATAAGCATAGTGGATCAAGTTCCGATTTCGAGAGAAAGTGAAATTGAAGTTACTGTAGGTGAACTTTCTGGCGGTGAACATAACACAGTTACAGGAAAGGTTACATGGAACACAACTTTAAAGCCCGGAGAATCAAAAAAATACAACTTTGGTTACAGTGTGAAATATCCAAAAGAACAAACTGTAAATACTAAACAATATAGGTCTATGGCTAGTCCAATGTTTTAGTTCTAAATACTTATAAAAGAATAAAAGCCCTAAAATTTTCACTGTAATTCTGGGGCTTTATTATTACTATCTACCACACGATACAATCTAAAGGTAGCAGCTATGGATTTTGCTCCATAAGATTATTCCCTGACATTTCATCAGCAGGGATTTTAAAAATCGGAGCATCTGCATTCCATTGTACTCCGTCCCTAAGCGGTAATTTTAGTCTTTTCAGGTTGTGATAGCGGTCTCCTTCAAAACATAGCTCTCTCCTACGTTCGTTTCTTACACTATCCAACAAATCATCAAGAGCGACAGTTTCAGGAGAATAATTATCTCCAAATGCTCTCATTCTCAATGCATTATAACTATCAAAAGCATCAATGGAATTTCCTGCTCCACCGGGAATAAGATTAGATTCTGCCCTGATTAGATGCATTTCTGCCAGTCGTATATAAATCCTGTTCAAGGGTTGAGAAGTACCATCTAATAAACTTTCGTCGTATTTTTTTACATAGTAAACAACAAAATATTTAGTAATAAGATTTCTACGCTGGTCATTAGCACTATACATATTGTACAATGTAGAATTTGTCTGGAACAATGGATTTTTTGATCTTGAATACGCATCGATTAGACTATTACTATTATCGGTTTCAATATTTACAATCTGGAAAATTACCTCTGGATTGGATTCATTGCCTGACAAACTAAAGACCTCTGTAACATCCTCAGACAATTCATAATATGTACTCTCAATGACTTCATCAGCATACTGAGCAGCAAGAAAATAATCTCCGGAAAAGAAACAAACCCTTGCAAGCAAAGCTGTTGAAGACATAGCTGAGGCAGAAGAATTTGATATCATTACTCCGACTGATTCCAATAATGTTTTAGATTCTGTTAAATCGGAAATTATATTTGCATACACAACTTCGACAGTTTCGCGGGGTGCATTCAAGCTATCCGGCAAGAATGAAGGAAGTAATCTGTAAGGTATCCCTAATTGAGTGTTATTACCCTTATTGTCAACATCGTAAGCTTTTGCAAAAAAACGTACAAGTTCAAAATGCGCAGCTGCTCTTATAAAAAGTGCTTCTCCTTTAAGTTTGTCTTTATAAAGTTCAAAATCGCTATCATCAACCAGATTATTATCTATAGCATAAATGACATTATTTGCTCTGTTTATTGCCGAATAAGCAGCACTCCAAAAAGAAGCTATTTCAGTAATTTGAGGAGAAGTTGTCATGGAGTATATCTCATATTTACCAAAACGATTTAGCTTTTGTTCGTTTCCAATTATTGCATCATCAGCTAATAACTCGGCATAAATAACGGGATTTCCACCCAATAATGAACCTGACTGTAATCCATCATAAGCTCCATTTAAAACAAGTTGCAAATCACGAGTACTTGTAATAGCAGAATCATTTGGAATTCTATCATTTAAGTCTATTTCCAACAGCTTTTCACAAGATGTGAAGGCTATTATTACAAATAAATAGACTACTATTTTTTTTGATTTAATTATACTTTTTTTCATAATTTCTCGAGTTAAAATGAAATTTGTATTCCTCCAATAATTGTTCTGGCTTGTGGTGTAGCAAATGATGGTGCTGCAAACGAAACATTTGAATCAGGGTCAGAAGCTGAAGTATTTCTGGCAACTTCAGGATCCCAGCCTTTATATTTTGTCAATGTCCATAGATTATTTCCAGACACATAGATTCTCATATTGCCCAACTTTAGCTTATCACAAACTTTCTTATTAAAACTATAACCTATCGACAGGTTTTTTAATCTGATAAAAGAAGCATCATATAAAAATCTTGTAGAATTAACATAAGTGGAATACTCATTAAGTCCCGGAACTTCAGAAGATGGGTTAGTATCCGAATAAGCATCCAATATTTCGGGAAGTTGAGCAATAGAATTATAATCGCCAATCATACGTTTTGCCTGATCATCATAAATAGTATTTCCATATTGATAAACAAATAAGAAATTTAAATCAAATCCTTTATAATTAAATGTATTCGTAATACCACCAACAATTTTAGGGAAAGGACTGCCGAATGCTTTTCTATTATCACCATAGAAATCACCGGTTGGATTTGCATAAGTCATAAGATTACCGTTTGCATCATAATAAAGCTCTGTCCCTGCCTCTACTGCTGCTGTTACCTGATTATTTTCATCATCTAAAACTGGAGTGCCGTCAGTATTCCAAAGAGGCAATTCTCCGTCTTCCTGCTGAACTCCTGCCCACTCAACTAAATAAGCAATACCAACAGGATAACCAAAAATAACCCTTGCATCACCTCCAGATTTGTTATCAAATGCATCGGGAGGTAAACCACCAACATCTGTAACTTCATTTTGATTATAAGCAATATTAAAATTAGTCGTCCATTTAAAATCACCCTGAAAATTGTGTGATGTCAGATCAAACTCTATCCCATTATTTGTCAATGCTCCAATATTTTGCCAGATTTTCGAATAGCCGGAAGACGATGGTAGTGTCACCTGTAAGAGCAAATCAGAGCTTTGTTTATTGTAATAAGTAATACTACCACTCAAGCGATTATCAAAAAAACCATAATCAATGTTGATATCAAGCATTATTGATTTTTCCCAACTTAAAGACGGATTAAGCAAAGTAGATGGGACAATAGCAGAAGCTCCATTATAGCCACCCACGGCAGAATAAAAACCAAGATGAGCATAATCATCAATATTGGCATTTCCAGTCAAGCCGTAGCTGGCACGAAGTTTTAGAAAGCTAATGCTTTTAATATCTTTCATAAACGATTCATCACTTATTATCCAGCCAGCCGATACAGCCGGAAAAGTTCCGTATCTGTTGTTTTCGCCAAAACGTGATGAACCGTCAGTTCTTATGCTAAATCCAGCCAGATATCTGTTTTTAAGTTTATAATTTACCCTAAAAAAGTAAGAATCAAAAGCAAAAGCTGTTGAATATGAATATCCTGACATATTTGAAGGATCAGCAGAACCGGGACTTGTAAGATTATCGTTTGGAAAATCCCAGCCATTTAGTCCTACTCCACTTGTAGAAGAACGTTGATAAGAATGTCCCAAAGTAAAGTCTGCTTCCTGCCCTGTTCCAATTTTTTGATTATATGTAAAATAATTATTGGTAGTATAATTAAAAACATTTGTACGCCGATCCCAAGCAGATGATACCGAGCCTGTATCCTGAACATTTCTAAATCTGAATTCATCTTCACCAAGATTCATAAAATCAACACCAAATTCGGATCTGAAAGACAAGTTATCGAGAATATCGTAATTTAAGTAAACTCCAGATATTGACCTGAAAGTATTTGCTGAAAAATGCCAGTTTTCAAGTTGCCAAAGAGGGTTAGAATAAGGATCATAATAAGTTCCATCATCATTATATACAGGCAGATAAGGAAGTTTTTGCTGTGCAAGCCCTAACCCTCCGGCATCTCCGGTAGGAACTCTTTTGTTATTACTATATGATACTGACATATTTGTCCCGATACTGAGTTTATCTGTAGCTTTATTTTCAACATTAATTCTACCACTTAAACGATCATAAGAATTTCCTAAAACAAAGCCCTCTTCATCTCGATAGGTCATTGCAGTATAAAAATTAGTTTTATCATTACCACCCTGTGCTGAAGCGCTAATCTCCTGAACAAAACCTGGTCTCAAAACCAAATCAATCCAATCTGTTCCTCCTAGAGCAGCAATGCTGTCAGCCATCCCTCTGGTTATAGGTATTCCGGTTGAAGGATTATAAATTACTGATTCTTTTGATTCAGGCTCAAGACCTCTACGAACACGTGCCGAATCTCTCAAAGCCAAATGTTGTTCTGCGGAAAGTAGGTCTATAGTATTAGCAGCCTCAACAAAACCCGAATAATAATTAACATTAAACTTGGTTTTACCAGCGCTCCCTTTCTTAGTCGTAATCAAGACTACTCCGTTTGCACCACGAGAACCGTATATTGAAGCAGCAGCAGCGTCTTTAAGAATCTGTATAGATTCAATATCATTAGGATTCAAATCTGCCAGTGCGTTAAATCCAGAGCCGGTATTATTTGCCGAGAAATCTCCGTTTGACACTGGAATTCCATCAATAACATAAAGTGGTTGAGAACCTGCAGAAATAGAGTTTGTTCCTCTCACTTTTACATTAATTGAAGAACCCGCCATTCCATTTGAAGTTGTAACTTGAACACCAGCAGCACGTCCCTGCATCGAAGATTCTAAACTTGGAAGAACAGCATCTCCAAAATCATCAGATGAAATTGAAGTAATTGCTCCGGTAACATCTCTTTTTTGTCTTCGACCATATCCTATAACCACAACATCTTCAAGTACAACAGCGTCTTCTAACAAAACCACATCAATAACTACAGTTTTTCCCGATTCAACATAAACTATATTTTCCTGAGTTGTCATTCCAATAAATGAAAATTCTACTGTTTGTTGACCGACCGGAACATTTTGAATAGAGTAATTTCCATCAAAATCAGTTATTACCCCAATGGCAGTTCCTTTGACAACTACA
>JAQVEY010000211.1 GCA_028697515.1 Bacteroidales bacterium
ATTCCTGAAAATGTAAATCTTCGTGAAGTTGCTGATTTCTTAACTCGTCATCCTAATATTGCCTCTAAAAAATGGATTTATGAGCAGTATGATACCATGGTAAGAACTGTTAATCTTACAACCAATAGATTTGCAGATGCAGGAATCATAAATATTAAAGGCACAAATACCGCTTTAGCAGTAACTACTGACTGTAATAGCAGATATGTAAAAGCAGACCCGGAGAAAGGTACAATGATAGCAGTTGCTGAGGCTGCTCGTAATGTTGCATGTACTGGAGCTAAGCCGTTAGCAATTACAAACTGTCTGAATTTTGGATCACCTTACAATCCTGAAGCTTTCTGGCAATTTGTTCATGCAATTAAGGGAATGGGAAAAGCATGCCGAGCATTTGGAACACCTGTAACCGGAGGTAATGTATCGTTTTACAATCAAACTACAATTGGAGGTAAAACCGAACCCGTATCGCCTACACCAACAATCGGTATGCTGGGACTGCTAAAAGAAAAACTATATCAAACATCTTTAGCTTTCCGCACAAAAGGAGATATGATTTATATGCTTGGTAAATGCAGTGATGATATAGCTTCATCGGAATATTTATTCTCATATCATAAAGTTAAATACTCTCCAGCACCTGAATTTGATCTTGATTTTGAAGTTAGGCTTGTTGAAATTCTTCAGCAATTGGCTGCTAATAACTATGTAAATTCGATGCACGATGTTTCTGATGGTGGTTTATATATTACACTACTCGAATCCGCTATGCCTAAAAATCTAGGCTTTGACATAACAACTCCTGCTGAGGTGAGAACAGACGGATTTCTTTTTGGAGAAGCTCAAGGTAGAGTAGTTGTTTCTGTACCTATTGAAAAAGAACCTGACTTTATCGATTTTATGCTTGAAAGCAATTTCCCATTTCACACATTAGGTCATGTCACCAAAGGGGAATTAAGAATTGATGATGTATCATTTGGTTTTATTTCTGATGAAAAAGAAAAATATGATACTGCAATAGAGCTTATAATGCAATCGTAACAATTTTCGATGATTTCTATAAATAATCTTAGTATTCGTTTCGGTAATTTTGATTTATTTACCGATATAGGGTTTATGATAAACAAACGTGACCGCATTGGTTTCGTTGGAAAAAACGGAGCAGGTAAAACGACTCTGTTTAAGGTAATCTGTGGTGAAATTTCTCCAACAGATGGTATCATTTCAAAACCTACTGATATTAGAATAGGATACCTTCCCCAACAGATGATTTTAAAAAGGGCAGACAGAGATATTCTTACAGAAACAAAAGAAGCTTTTAAAGAACTCTTTTTGATGAAAGAGGAATTAAATAAAATCAATCAAAAAATTGCTGACATATCTGATTACGACGATAAAGAATATACACGACTGGTAGAAAGACTGACCTATATAAATGAACATCTTAATATATCAGGCTTAGAAAATGTTGAACAGGAAATTGAAAAAATACTCAAAGGTTTAGGTTTTCTAAGGAGTGATTTAACCAGAAAAGTGTCTGAATTTAGCGGTGGGTGGCGTATGAGAATTGAACTTGCCAAGATTTTGTTACAAAATCCAGATGCAATATTACTTGATGAGCCAACCAATCATCTTGATATTGAAGCAATTCAATGGCTCGAAGAATTTCTTGAAACATACAAAGGTGCAGTTATCGTTATTTCTCATGATCGTGCTTTTCTTGATAATGTAACAAACAGAACTATTGAAATTAATATGGGTAGGATTTATGATTACAAGGTTTCCTATTCAAAATTCAAAGTTCTTCAGCAAGAAAGAATTCAACAGCAAATAGCATCATTCGAAAATCAGCAAAAACTAATCAACGATACAGAAAGATTTATTGAACGTTTTAGATATAAAGCTACCAAAGCAAATCAGGTACAGTCAAGAATAAAACAGCTCGATAAACTTGATCGAATTGAAGTAGATGAACTCGATAACGCAAGAGTAAATTTCAAATTTTCGCCAGCGCCAAGATCTGGTGATATTGTAATCGAAACATCTGAATTAAGTAAAGCTTATGGTAAAACTTTAGTTTTAGATAAAATTGATTTGGTAATTGAAAGAGGCGAGAAAGTTTCTTTTGTTGGCAGGAATGGTGAGGGTAAAACTACTTTATCAAGAATAATTAATAGTGAAATTCCGTACGAGGGTGGCTTAAAAATTGGACACAATGTAAAAATTGGATATTTTGCTCAAAATCAAGATGAAGTACTTAACCCGGAATTAACTGTATTTGAAACACTTGACAAAGTAGCTGTTGGAGATATTAGAACAAAAATTAGAGACATACTTGGATCATTTCTATTTTCAGGCGAAGACATTGATAAAAAGGTCAAAGTTTTGTCGGGAGGTGAACATTCAAGATTATCATTAGCAAAATTGCTGTTAGAACCATATAATCTATTATTACTAGACGAGCCGACCAATCACCTTGATATGAAATCAAAGGATATATTAAAACAAGCTCTATTGAAATATGATGGAACCTTGATAATAGTATCGCACGATCGATATTTTCTTGATGGCTTAGTTGATAAGGTATATGAATTCAGAGACAAGAAAATAAGACTTCATATCGGAGGAATTTATGATTTTATAAGAAATAGAAAGATAGAATCATTAAAAGAAATAGAAATAAAAGATAAGATTCAAGAGATCAAATCAAAAAACAAAGTTTCTGATAACAAATTACAATATTTAGAAAGAAAAGAAACTGAAAAAATAAGAAGAAATATTCAGAATAAAATAAGCCGAGCAGAAAAAGAAATAGAAAATCTTGAAAAAGAAATAACAACTTTAAACAATCTTTTAGCTGAACCTGATAAAATTGATGCCGGAAAAACTCAAACAATTTTCAGTATGTTTACAAAACTTAACAATGAATTGGCAAAAAAAATGGCTGAATGGGAAGAATTATCTAACAAGCTAGAAGAATTTGAAAAATCCCAAGAATGAATTATGAAATATAGCATGTAGTTCTATACTTAATTCAATTTTTTCACATGAGTTTGATTTTTAGACTTTAGTATATAACCAAATTACAAGCATAGGTTCATTAATTACTAAAAACTTTAATAATTTTATCGAAATATATCGAAATGAAATCAGTATATTTGTAAGCAAATGTGTTTATATGGAAAAAATTAAACTAGAAGTTTTAGGCTTATCATACAGTCAAACCCAAGCCGGAGCTTATGCTTTGATTTTATCTGTAAATAACAGTGATGAGCGTATTCCAATCATAATTGGGGGTTTCGAAGCCCAGTCAATAGCTATACAGCTCAAAAATCTTAAACCTCCAAGGCCGTTAACACATGACTTGTTTCACACAACAACTTCAAATTTTGGTATTACATTAAAAGAGGTATTTGTTCATCGATTGGAAGAAGGGGTATTTTATTCAAAATTATATTTTGAAAGAGACGGACAAACTCAAATAATTGATTCAAGGACATCAGACGCAGTTGCTCTAGCCTTAAGATTTAACAGTCCTATATACACTACTGCAGATATTGTCAGAAAAGCAGGAATAGTATTAAAGATAACTGAAGACACAACTGAGACAATCAATGATCCTAGTGAAAATTCTTCTATTAAGACTCATACTACTGGTTATAATAATTATACTATAAAAGAATTAGAAGATTTGATCAATGAAGCAATAAAAAACGAAGACTACGAGAAAGCTTCAATAATAAGTGATGAGATTAAGCGTCGGAAAAATCAATAAATATAAAGCTGAGGAGCTATTAAGAAATATTTTAATTTAACAATGCATCAATATCTTGAATTATTAAAGTACACAAAGAATACTGGAACGATAAAGGAAGACCGTACCGGAACAGGAACTTTAAGTATTTTTGGGTATCAAATGAGATTTGATTTGGACAATGGATTTCCTTGCCTCACAACAAAAAAATTACATCTTCGTTCAATAATTTATGAATTATTATGGTTTCTCACTGGAGATACAAACATTAAATACCTTAATGAGAATGGTGTCAAAATTTGGGATGATTGGGCAGATGAGACTGGCGATTTAGGGCATGTGTATGGATATCAATGGAGGTCTTGGCCTGCAAGAGATGGTTCAAGTATTGACCAGATTAGTAATCTCATATATAATCTTAAAAATAATCCAGATTCGAGAAGACATATTGTAAGTGCCTGGAATGTAGCTGATATTGATAATATGGCATTACCCCCATGCCATTTATTATTTCAATTTTATGTTGCCAATGACAAATTATCATGTCAATTGTATCAAAGAAGCGCAGATTTATTTTTGGGAGTACCTTTTAATATAGCTTCATACGCTTTGTTAACAATGATGATAGCACAAGTCACAGGTTATAAACCCGGAGATTTTATACACAGTTTTGGAGATGCACATATTTATCTTAATCATTTGGAACAAGTAGATCTTCAGTTAACACGTGAACCCAGAGTTTTACCACAAATGAAGATAAATCCGGATGTTAAAGATATTTTTTCTTTTAAATATGAAGATTTTGAATTAATTGACTATAATCCATATTCACATATTAAAGCAGAAGTTTCAATATAAATATTAAATTATGAGTTTTACTATAATAGTAGCAATAGCTAAAAATAATGCCATCGGTAAGGATAACGAACTATTATGGCATATTTCAGGAGACCTGAAAAGATTTAAAAGTATAACAACAGGAAACACTGTAATAATGGGAAGAAGAACGTTTTTCTCATTGCCAAATGGAGCATTGCCTAATCGTAGAAATATTGTAATTACAGATTGTCCTGATGATTGTTGCCCTGGAGCAGAAATAGTAAGTTCAATAGAAGAAGCTATAAACAAGTGTAAATCATCAGAAGAGAATTTTATAATAGGTGGGGGAATGATTTACAAACAGTTTTTACCCTTATCAGATAAAATATACTTAACTCTTGTACATAGAGATTACGAAGCAGATGTATTTTTTCCAGAAATTGATTATAACGAATGGGATGTTGCAACCGAATCAGATCATATAGATCATGATCCTCCCTATAGTTATTTAGTATTAAGCCGTAAACAATAATTAATAAAAAAAGCCTCTTGTAAAAAGATACAAGAGGCAAAAAGATTGGCGGCGACCTACTCTCCCACAAAACGCAGTACCATCGGCGCGGATGAGCTTAACTTCCGAGTTCGGGATGGGATCGG
>JAQVEY010000212.1 GCA_028697515.1 Bacteroidales bacterium
AACAATTTTAGAATTATGAAACATTTATACTCTATCAGAAAAATATTAAGAAATTAAAACTGGTTAAAGCAAATTTGAGCTTTTAATAAAAAAAAGAGGCTGTCCACTTTTTAGACAGCCTCTTTTTATTTCTATAATAACTATTTTAACAACAAGCAGTTAGTAAAATTATTGACACTTGTATTTCATATAAATTATTTTACCTATTTTTGCAAAAAATATTTAAGATATGACAAGGTTTAAATTACTTATATTCTTATCTTTTATTGCATTTCTTAACTCATGTTCTAATTATGAACATGGACCATCTTTGTCATTTAAAAGTGCTAGTACACGAATTGCAGGACAATGGGAACTTACAGATGTTATTATTAATGATAAAACAGACATTGTGCTATTTGCAGAAGAGAGCAAAGTGAAATATTCTATCTGCGAAGAAGGAACTATTATTGCAACATATTGTAATGAATCAAGAAATACTACTGAAAGCTTAGGGAACTGGCAATTTAATGATGATAATACTGAACTAATTATAAGTTTCGATTCAAATCCTAATCCATTATTATTACATTGCAATAATTACAAAATATTACGTTTGACAAATGAAGAATTATGGATATCTGATGAGTTTTCAGAAGTCAGGCAATGTGAATATATTATTGAAAGAAGATACACTAAAATTATTGAATAATATGAGATCAAATATTGTGATAATAATTCTTATAACATGTCTTATTGTTATGAACTCCTGTAATAAATATGAAGAAGGTCCTTTTATCAGTTTACGTAGTGTCGAAAAACGAATTGCTGGTGATTACACACTTGATAAATACCTAATAAACGGACAGATTATTTCTTTAGCAGATCAGGGCATATCCGAATACAGAGTTGTTTACAATTCTGACGGCACCGGAACAAGTTTTATTACCGTTAATTCTTCTACACTTGAAACTGAATTTGAGTGGGAACTTGATGAGAAAAAAGAGAATATTCGTGAAAGAAGTAAAGGTATAAATGAAGAATGGAGTGCATGGAGCAACTACAAAACAATACTTAAACTGACTGATTCAGAATTTTGGTTCGCTGATACTGATTCTGCTGAACAAACAGAGTTTCATTTTGCAGAGAATTAAATTACAATTAATTTATATTTTTATAAATAAGATTAAAAAAGTGTACCTATTATTATAAGAATTTGTTACTTTTAAAAAATTATTACTATCTTTCGCAAAAAAATAACCTAATACTAACTTAAATTTTATGATTATGAAAAAATTCGCAATTATTCTTAGCATTTTCATTGCTACGACAATGATTTTATCTTCATGCGGAAAATATGAAGAAGGTCCATCATTTACCTTATTATCAAAAACAGCAAGAGTAACAGGTGTTTGGACAGTGACCGAAGTTACAGTAAATGGAACTGTTGAAGATCTTGAAGGGATGGTAATGAAAACTACATTGGAAAAAGATGGAACAGGCACTATGTCAATGACATGGTCAGAATTTACTTTCACATTTGATCTTGAATGGGAATTTGACGATGCAAAAGAAAATCTCAGAACTCGTACAAAAGCTGCTGACGAAACAGAATTTGGTGATTGGGAAGAAGGAGAAATTATCAGATTAACAAACTCAGAATGCTGGGTAAGAACAGTTGAAACAGAAGGCGGCGTTACTGTTACTACTATATCCAAAATGACAAAAGAATAGTTTATGAAGAAGTATATAATATTAGCTTTTGCAACAATTATTACAACTATAACTTTTGTAGGTTGTAAGGGTTATGATGAAGGTCCTGAATTCAGCATGTTAACACCCGAGTACAGATTGAAAGGTATTTGGGATCAGACAGAATTATATATTAATGATGCATTACAGGAGAATAGCTCTCTTAGTTTTAAATTTACATTTAATTCTGATAAAACAGGAACACGTCAGACTACATTCCTAGGCAGCAGTTCAACCGTTTCTTTTGAATGGAAGTTTAACGATGATAAAACTCTTTTATTAACTTTAGACGAAGGTTCTGACACATGGGAAGAAGCCACAATATTGAGATTAACTAACAAAGAATGTTGGATTATCGAAGACGCTGGCGTTCTGGGTATGTGGGAATTCCGGTTTGAAAAAATCTAATAAAAAAAACCTGCAATTGCAGGTTTTTTTTTAATAATCACACTGTACAAAAAAAAATTTATATCTTTATCCTCGGTTTCAAAACAAAATTTTCAGACAAATGATTTCAAAAGAAGAATTTCAAAAACTCATCTTGCAGGGTATCCCATCTGTACTACCCGCACCTGCTGATTATGATGCTAATATTAATCATGCACCGATAAGAAAGCAGATTTTATCAAATGAAGAGAAAAAACTTGCCATCAAAAATGCATTGCGATATTTTCCTCAAAGATTTCATAACGAATTAGTTCATGATTTCAAAAGTGAACTTGAGAAATACGGCAGAATTTACATGTATCGTTTTCGTCCACATTATGAAATTACAGCTAAAGATATTTCATGGTTTCCACACAAAAGCATTCAAGCTGCTGCTATTATGCTTATGATTTCGAATAATCTCGACAATGCTGTAGCTCAGCATCCCCATGAACTGATTACCTATGGTGGAAATGGAGCAGTATTCCAGAATTGGGCTCAATATCTGTTAACAATGAAATATTTGGCCAATTTGACAGACGAACAAACTCTTGTTATGAATTCAGGTCATCCACTCGGTGTATTTCCATCTCATAAAGACGCTCCACGAGTTGTTGTTACTAATGGTATGGTCATTCCTAACTATTCCAAACCAGATCACTGGGAAAAGTTTAATGCTCTTGGAGTAAGTCAGTATGGACAAATGACAGCTGGTTCTTATATGTACATCGGTCCTCAAGGAATAGTTCATGGAACAACCATTACAGTTCTTAATGCCTGTCGCAAAATAAGTACTGAAACTGAAGGTCCTGAAGGAAAACTATTTGTAACATCAGGACTTGGGGGAATGAGTGGAGCTCAACCGAAAGCAGCCAATATAGCTGGCGTTGTGAGTATTATTGCCGAAATAAATCCTTTAGCTGCTAATAAACGCTATGAGCAAGGATGGGTTGATGAAATTATTGATGACCTTGATATGGCAATAGACAAAGCTCTCGAGTGTAAAGAATTAAAAAAGCCATATTCTATCGCATATTTAGGAAATATTGTTAGTCTATGGGAAAAACTTGCTGAAAGAAAGATAAAAGTTGATTTGGGTAGCGACCAGACATCTCTCCATAACCCTTGGGCAGGTGGCTACTATCCTGTTGGCTGTTCTTATGAAGAAGCTAATGTCTTAATGGCGACAGAACCCGAAAAATTTAAACAACTTGTACAGGAATCATTAATAAGACAAGTGAATGCTATAAACGAACTTACATCAGACGGTATGTATTTCTTTGATTATGGAAATGCATTTTTACTCGAAAGTTCTCGTGCAGGTGCTGATGTAATGGCAGAAAATGATATCGATTTTAAATATCCGTCTTATGTACAAGATATTATGGGTCCAATGTGTTTTGATTATGGATTCGGTCCATTCCGCTGGGTATGTACTTCGAGCAATCCAGAAGACCTTGAAATGACCGATAATATTGCAATGAATGTACTTGAAGAAATTGCAAAAGACTCTCCTAATGAGATATCACAGCAAATGCATGATAATATTAAGTGGATAAAAGAAGCTAAAGCCAACAAATTGGTTGTAGGATCTCAAGCAAGAATTTTATATGCAGATGCTGAAGGAAGAATAAAAATCGCACAAGCTTTTAACAATGCAATAAAAGAAGGAAAAATCTCTCAACCTGTAGTTTTAGGACGTGACCATCATGACGTATCTGGTACAGATTCTCCATTCCGTGAGACTTCAAATATCTATGACGGAAGCAAATTTACCGCAGATATGGCAATTCAAAATGTAATCGGAGATTCATTTCGCGGAGCTACATGGGTGTCTATTCACAATGGTGGTGGCGTTGGCTGGGGAGAGGTAATAAACGGTGGGTTCGGACTTGTTCTCGACGGCTCTGAAGATGCAGAAAGAAGGCTAAAAATGATGTTGTTCTGGGATGTTAATAATGGAATCAGCAGAAGAAGTTGGGCAAGAAACGAAGGAGCCATTTTTGCAATTAAACGGGCAATGGAACTAAATCCTGAAATGAAAATTACAGTACCAGAATTGGCAGATGATAAATTAATTGACAGCTTATTTACAGAATAAAAGTAAAATATAAAATAGATTTGTAAATTATTCAGTATTAAAAGTAATAATATGAAAAAAGTAGTCTATTCATTAATGATTCTTGTAGCCATTTTTGCTACATCATGTAACAATGAAACGAGTGTCAATACGGCAGAAAAGAAATCTGCATTTAAAATATCTGAAGATGATATTAATGAAACTATCAGGCAAATAAAAGAAATCCATACTGATAAAGAATCGTTCAGAATTGAAAAAGGTGTTAAGCAAGTAGCTGCATTATGGCAAGAAAGCGATGGAGACCTTCAAACATTTAATACATTTTGTGTCGATAATTTCATTGCGGATTCAACAAACCTGCTTATAGCATACAACAAACTGGAAAAGAACTTCGAACTGCTATTTGGTTCTTTTAATAAAATGACAGTAAAACTTATGGAGCCTCTTCATCTCGATATGGGTGAAATTCATTTTGTAGATGAAGTTATGGGAGCTTATTCAGCTTCGTCACATCTTACTGAAGATTTATTTGCAAATAAATTAGCATTTTATGTTGTTTTAAACTTCCCATCTTATTCATTAGAAGAAAAAATAAATAATGCTGATAAATGGTCAAGACTTGAATGGGCTTATGCTAGAATGGGAGACCTTTTTATTTCGAGAGTACCGGCAGAACTACTACAAAATTCTTCGCTAGCTTCTACTAATGCTGATACCTATATCGCAGACTATAACATTTTTATGGGTAATTTGGTTAACAGCGAGTTAAAGACATCTTTTCCTTCTGATATGGTACTAATCACTCACTGGGGTTTAAGAGATGAATTAAAATCAAATTATAATACTCAAAATGGTTTTGAAAAACAGAAAACAATTTATAATGTAATGCTTCGAATTGTAAAACAAGAAATTCCTTCCGAAGTCATTAATAATGGAGATTATCAGTGGGATCCTATTACAAACAAACT
>JAQVEY010000213.1 GCA_028697515.1 Bacteroidales bacterium
CGGGCTTATTCTGCCGATGGCTGCTGGGGTGATGAAGGTTCTGCTACAGTTACAATAAATTCTATTCCGGCTGAAGTTATCGTCACTGGCGGTGGTGCACAATGCGGTGGCGCTATGACTTTAACTGCCGAAAATGGTAATGATGGAACAATTTATTGGCAAAATACTACTAGTGGTGGTACAAGTATTGCTGATCCAAGCACATCCGAAACTGTTTCATCTACAGGAATTTATTACTTTAGAGCACAATCTGCAGAAGGTTGCTGGGGTGATGAAGGTTCTGCAAGTGTTACAATATATGATTTACCTAATCCAGTAATTGTAACCGGCGGCGGTTCTCAGTGTGGTGGTTCAATGACTTTATCGGCTGACAATGGTGGTGACGGAACTATCTACTGGCAAAATACAAATACTAGTGGAGTAAGTACTGCTAATCCAAGTACTTCCGAAACTGTTTCAACTTCTGGCACTTATTATTTCCGGGCTTATTCTACCGATGGCTGCTGGGGTGATGAAGGCTCTGCAAGTGTTTCTATATTTGAATTCCCTGTTGCTGATGATCCTGAAGATGTAACCGCATGTGGTTCATATATGTTGCCAGCATTAACAAATGGTGATTATTTTACAACAAGCGGTGGTATTAGTTTAATTGCTGAAGGAACAGAAATTCCAACAACTCAGACAATATTTGTCTATGCAGAAACAGGAACTAGTCCAAACTGTACAGATGAAAATAGTTTTACAGTTACAATTATTGATATGCCTGTAATTGACGACCCAGAAGATGTAATTGCATGTGAACAATATATTTTACCCGCATTATCAAACGGAGAATATTTTGCAGAAACAGGTGGCATAGATCCTATAGCTACCGGTACAACAATTACAAGCAATCAAACAATATACGTTTACGGTGAAACAGGTACTGTTCCAAATTGTACTGCCGAAAACAGCTTTACTGTTACAATAAATACTGCTGTTCCTGTAGATTTAGGGGATGATATATATGAATGTGGAGGTACTGTTAGTCTTGATGCCGGAGAAGGATATGTGTCATACGAATGGAATGGAACTCCAGGAGATCAGACTTACGAGGTTACTGAATCAGGAACATATACCGTAGTTGTGGAAGATAGTAACGGATGTACAGCATCTGACGAAATAGATGTAACTATCTATCCTGCACTTACATTTTCATTAAGTTCAACAAACGAATCCGAACCAGGAGCAAATGATGGAAGCATTACCGTTGAAATTACAGGTGGAACGCCTGATTATTTTATCTCTTGGATGACAGGAGATGATGTTACATCTTCAACTACATATACAATTACCGGACTAAGCGGTGGTAATTACACGATAACTGTTATGGATAATAATAGCTGCATAGACATAGATTGGATTACGGTTAATACCGATGGTATTGCTCCTGTTGCAAGCTTTACGGCAGATGCAACCGAGGCTTGCGATAATCTTACCGTTACATTTGCAGATCAAAGTTCAAATACTCCTACAAGCTGGGCATGGGACTTTGGTGATGGTCAATATTCAATTGAGCAAAATCCTGTTCACGAATATACAAATCCGGGAACATATACTGTAAGCCTTGTTTCAGAAAATGAATATGGAGACAACACTGCCGAATATGAAGATTATATCGTAATCGGAGAAACTCCTGATATCAATTATGAAGTAACTTCTGCTACCGGCGAATTTGTAGCTGACGGAGCAATTACTGTAACCCTAACAGGCGGTCAAGAACCTTATATTGTCGAATGGGCACATGATACTGAAGAAACTTCATTAGAACTTACAGGTCTTATGCCAGGAGATTATTATATCAGTGTTACCGAAAGCCTTGCCAATTGTCAGGATAATGAACATATTGTTGTAGATTTTGTAAATATTATAATTTCGGAAACTACAAGTTGCAGAATATATCCAAATCCTGCTTCTGATATTATCTACATGGAATTTGAGAACGAAACTCCTCAAAATATTGAATTATTAAATTCTTTAGGAGAAGTTGTTTCTAATCAAAAACCTACTACATTACAAACTAGTTTAAATATTGATACTTTTGCACCGGGTACTTATTTTATCAGACTGTATTACATAAATTCTGTAATTACACATAAAATAGTTTTAAAATAAGTTTTTCGGTAATAACACTAAATATAAAAGATGAAAATAATAAGTTTTAACCTTAATGGTATTCGGTCTGCCATAAATAAAGGTTTGTATGAGTGGTTGGAAAATGAAAGTCCTGATATTTTATGTGTTCAGGAAATAAAAGCAATGCCCGACCAGATTGATTTGTTCAAATTTCGTGAACTGGGCTATCACTCATATATTAATTCTGCACAAAAACCTGGTTATAGCGGTGTCGCAATTTTTTCAAAATCTGAACCTAACTTTGTTAAACCAGGAATCGGTATTCCTGAATTTGATAAAGAAGGTAGATTGCTCCGACTTGATTTCGGTGATTTAACACAGATAAATTCTTATTTTCCATCAGGAACAATGGGCGATGTAAGACAAGAGGTAAAAATGGCTTATCTAAGTGCTATTCAGAATTATATTGATAATCTTAAGAAAGAAAGACCAAATATTATTCTATCAGGGGACTACAATATTTGTCACAAAGAAATTGACATCAGCAATCCTCAAAACAAAAAAGGGGTTTCCGGCTTTTTACCCGAAGAACGTGAATGGGTTACAAAATTTCTTGCAAGCGGTTTTGTTGATTCATTTAGAGTATTTGACCAAAGTAAAGACAAGTACTCGTGGTGGAGCTATCGTGCAGGAGCAAGAGCAAAAAATTTGGGCTGGAGAATTGATTACCATATGGTTTCGGATTCTTTAAAAGATAAACTTAAAAATGCAGCAATTTTAAGCGAAATTAATATGTCCGATCACTGCCCTGTAGTTGTGGAGATAGAGTAAGTGTGCAACTCTGTTATGGAATCTGTGGGTTACTAATTTTAGAACAAATCGGAATGTGAGCCAGTTCTATATAATTTTAATATTCTTAAAACTTTCTCTTTTTTGTAAATCAGAAGCCAATCAGGTTGAATGTGGCATTCGCGATAGGATGAGTAATTCCCAGATAGATTGTGGTCTTTATATTTTATAGGAAGAGGCTCATCTCCAGATGAAAGTTTTTCAATAACAATATTTAATTCGGATTCATCAAGTTTTCTTTTTCTTGCAAGTTTTAAGTCAGATAGATACTTATTTGTAAATTCGATAGAATACATCTATTTTGACTTTTTTAAATAATCGTTATAATCCTTGCATTTAGTCGTTTTTCCCGTTTCCATCTCCTCAATTGCTTCATCTAACGAGCTTATTTTTTGCGGTTTTATACTAACTACATCGCTAAGACTTTTTAAAAAATCTAACAGTTTTTTGCCAGCCTTCGAATTCTCGTCAATATCAATTGTATATGTTGCCATTTTATAAAAAATTACTTTTTTACAAATATACTGTTAAATTATGTAATTGTCAATCTTCAGTGGAAATTTTTATGCCAATTTTTTTTCTTTTATCCCTTACGACTCAACTGCCCCAGGCTTTATTGACCAACCGATGTAAGATTGCGATAATGCTAAGCCCTTTTTGATGGCAGAGTTTTCTAACTGACTCGCTTAAAAGTGGACAGTTTGTTTTCCCCTTTTACTCCAAAACCTTTATTGCTTTTTCGTTTTCAGGGTATGTTGATGGTGTGCCTTCGTAGTCTTTTACTTTCCCTTTTATGCAAACTTTTTTATTAAGTAAGAACTTTTCGGGCTCGTAACTAAAATTTATAACATTCGATTTCCAAATTGTAGCTGTAAAAATCTGATGAGGAAAACTCTTATCTATATTGATGAAAATATGTCCCTTTTTTGATTTGTGTGTGCTGACAACGGTTCCACAAATAGTAACATCTTTGGGATAATCATAAAACTGTTTTGCTTCAACTGTATTATAACAATCTTTAGGTAAATCTGATTTTTTCAATGGAGCCACATCGTTCTTTTTTGTACCTGTACGCCATAAGGAAATATCTGCTACTGATTCGATTAGCTTTTCCTCATCATTAGTCAGTGTCGGATAATAATTTATCCCAGTAATTTTTTCTAGCGAATCAATACTAACGACATAAGATTCTATTGGATAATCAAGGTTTTTCTGAGAAACCAAAAAAGCTATTCCTTTATTGTTTTTAAAATCTACAACAATTTTATAATGATATTCAGGAATTGATAAATTGTTTTTACTTCTCTCCTGCTTTGGTAAATCGTCTCTCAAAATGGGGGCTGTAACGACAAAAACATCTAAACCGGGGTTGTTATATACATACTCTCTCACAAAGCTTTCTACATCAGCCCAAAGTTCTCTGTTAAAAGCCGGCAGTTGAGGTGTCATATTTGAATAGAAATATGATTCTGATAAGGCTGTTGCCGACCATCTGAAATCTGCTGAAGGAGCCAAATGTCCTCGGTCGTATCCAAATCCATCATATTTGAGTGTGCCATCTTCTTTCTCTTCTGTAAGAAAATAATCTTCCTCTTCGGAAGAGCCTGTTTTTATAAGACTATCTATTCGGAAATCGTTTGTTCTATTAATGCCTCCTGTGGCGATATCTCTTGAAACAATATGAGCAGTCCACTTTGCCATCTCGTGTTCTTCGTCATAAACCAGACAAAATGCCGAATGACAGATTAATTCTTCGCCTTCTTTTAGCTCTGGTAATCCTTTTTCAATAAGTTGTGTTTTAAGTTGTTCTAATTTTATTTTTTCGACAACAGCAAAAATACTATCTCTGGTTTTGTTTAATCTGTCAATTTCGGCATTAAGTGTTGCCAGTTCTTTTTCAGCATTTTGTGAATATGCCGGTAAGACTGACATTAGAATTAATGCCATTATTATTAACAACAAAACTTTGATTTTCATATTTATATCAGGGCTATATACCCAAAAAACTATTATTCTTTATATAACAAAATGTCATCGAGTAAGAATACACCTTTTTGTCCTGTTTCTGCTTTATATCTGAATGCAATATAAGCGTTACCTGAATAAGATGACAGGTCAACAGAGCCAGATTGAGTCCAATCGCCATATCCAACAGTAGGTGCGCTTGCAAATGTGGCAGGAATAACCGTCCAATTAAAATCCTGAGGACTCGAACTACCATCATAATCCGTAGATACAA
>JAQVEY010000214.1 GCA_028697515.1 Bacteroidales bacterium
TCAGTATTGGACATATACGGCTCGTAGCTCAGTTGGCAGAGCACGTGACTCTTAATCATGGGGTCGAGGGTTCGACCCCCTCCGAGCCGACAAAACCAAAAGTCTAAAGAATTTCTTTAGGCTTTTCCTTTTACTATCCAAAATTATTCGAAATAAATGCCCATCCACGTGGAATTTGTACCTTTTCTGTCATCAATGAGTAAAAAGTGTTAACTAAAAAAATAAATATCATGAAAAAAACTAGTTTAATCGCATTATTGATAGGATTATCAATCTGCATTTCAGCTCAAAACGGAGCAATACACGGAAAAGTGCTTGACGAGAATG
Source organism: Bacteroidales bacterium (assembly GCA_028697515.1). GTDB lineage: Bacteria > Bacteroidota > Bacteroidia > Bacteroidales > ML635J-15 > Bact-19. Next base: position 328 of record JAQVEY010000214.1, read on the forward strand.
GAGAACCAATTTATTCGGCAAATATCAGTATTGTTGATGGTCCTTCAACAACTGGAACGACGAGTGACTTTGATGGAGAATTTAAAATAAAACCCTTAAATTCAGGTACTTATACTCTCGAAATAACATTTGTAGGTTATAGTCCTACAAAGATAACAGGTGTTCAAGTTTCATCAAATAAAATAACTTTTCTCGAAAACACTACACTCAGTATTGCGGCCTACATTATTGAAGGTGATTTTACGGTAATAGGATGGACAGAACCTATTGTTGACCCTGAAGCGCCTTCTAGAATTACAATTAAAAGTGATATAATTGCAAAAACTCCTGTTTCTAAAAACCCTGTAATGCTTGCTCGTGCCTACCAAAGCGATATTCAGGTTGTTAATAATCAAATGGTTGTAAGAGGTTCAAGACCCGGTAGCTCTACTGTTTATATTGATGGTATGAGAGTTGCTGACGAAATGACTTCATTACCTTCTTTAGGAATAGGCGCAATGGAAATTTATACCGGTGGAATTCCGGCAAGATTCGGAGATGTAACAGGTGGTGTAATTCTAATGACTACCAAGAGTTATTTTGATCTATTAAATGAAAGAAATGCTTTGGAAAGTCGCAGATAATAATAATTATAATAATTTTACTGAAAACCTTAAACAGGCTGTAACGTAAAAAAATAGAAATGAAAAACCTCAGCGATACTGAAATTATTCAAGCCTTTGGTTCGAATGTGAATAAGGCTCTCGAAGAAATTTATAACAGATATTCGTCTCTGGTTTATGGTGTTTGCCTTAAATACCTTGGTTCACGTGAAGATAGCCTCGACTCTGTCGTTGAAATTTTTCATCTTCTACCACTGAAAATTAGCAAACATAAAATTGAAAACTTCAGTTCCTGGCTGTACTCTGTTACAAAAAATCATTGTTTAATGAAACTAAGAACAAACAAAAGGCAAACTGCAGCAATGAAAAAGTATATCGTTTTAAATAATAAAGACAATTCTGATTCGATAGAAGATATTGAACAAAGCAGAAATCTTGAAAATGCTATTTGCAAATTAAGCAACGAGCAAAAAACCTGCATCGAATTATTTTATTATCAGAAGAAGTCTTATAATGAGATTTCTGCAATTACGGGATTTTCAGTTAAATCTATAAAATCATTTCTGCAAAACGGTAGAATTAAGCTAAAAAAAATAATGGAGGAATAATATAATGACCAACGAAAGTAATAACAAAAAACTGTTGCGATATCTAAATCGGCAAATGACAGATGAAGAATTATCATCATTTGAGCAAGAAATTGCTGAAGACGAATTCCTTAGAGATGCTTTGGAAGGATATAAAAATAGCGGTGCTAGACCCGAAGATTTAGATATTGTTAAACTGGAAATAATTAATCCGAAACGGAGAAAAGTAAAAATGAGTCTTATTTTTGCCGGAATAGCTGCTAGTATAATTATTGTCTTGGTATATCTGACTGTTTTCGAATACAAAGCTTTGAATAAGAAGGCAAATACAATAAGCAGATCAATTTTTGAATTAAATATTAGCAATGACTCATTATCTTTGCCTGATAGTTTAAATACAAATCACCAACAAACAAACGAATTTGAATTATATGTATATGAAATAAGAGATAAACCTGAAAAAGTAATCGTACCCGAAAGTATTCCTCCATTACATATAAATATGAGTATAAAAATTCAAAATCAGAATCAAAATTTATCTCTGAACAATTACTATCAATATAATTCAAACCATTATTATACCTATATCAACAATTACAAAGTTGTAAATTATAGATACGACAAAAGGATTAATATTAAATATAAAGACATCCCAACTCACTTTATTGTAACCGATAAATACTCAAATGAAATTGCAATTGATAAAACTAATTACAATTACGATGATTTTCTCAGAGAAACACTAAACAAAATGGATGACAAAAACTATCAGGATGCTATTGAAAATTTTGATATTATTCTTTCTCAGTATCCTAATGATATCAATGCAGCTTTCTACAAAGCTTTGTGTTTATATGAAACAAATCAAAATGATAATTCTTTAAAACTATTGGAATTAACATTATCAAATCGTATAAATACTTTCCATCAGGAATCAAAATGGTATAAAAGCATGATACTCAAAGAAGAAAAACAATATGCAGCCACAGAAAAAGTTTTACTTGAAATAATAAACGACAATGGATATTATGGCGTTCAGGCAAAACAGGAACTAGATGAATTATACAAATACTATTTAAATGAATAAGAGCATCTACATAACAATTTTCATTTTTATAACGGTAATTTTAAATGCTCAAAAACCTATTGTGGTTAAAGGGAATATTTTTGATTCCGAGACCGGAGAACCAATTTCAGAAGTTCATATATATATTAAAAACGGAACAACTGGTACTACTTCGGACAGTAAAGGGGCATTCTCAATTACACTAAATAGTTTAAATGACACTCTGCTTTTTACCCATGTAAGATATAACGATTATATGCAAGCCTTTCACAGCAGCGATTTTCAAGCAAAGATACTATTAGAACCACGCATAAATATGCTTCCGGATGCTATTGTAAAACCAGTTATAAATATTAGTAAAGGAATGCTTTTAGATGTAATTGATTATTACTTTTTTGGGGATTCGATAATATATTCTGGTTTTTGTTACCGCTACAATAAACACAATAATCCGTGGATAATTATGATATCACCTAAAGGAGATACTGTATTTACATATTGTGTTGGCAAAGAAGGCCGTTTTTACGAAGACTGCTTTAAAAATCTCCATTATTTGACAGATGACACTGCTTATCAGATGATTTTATCAAATGATAGTGTTTATTTAGACTTCCCAACTGATATCGACGAGTTTTTAAACATAATGGAAGCCTGCAAGTTTACGACCGGAACAAAAGCCTTATTAAGTCAATATTCGAATAGAAATCAAATGTTAATTTATTACTATACCGATTTAATTAGTTATGAAACAGAAGTCTTTAAAATTATTACCGATGAAATTAAAATGAATATGCTTGCAGGTCAAAATTTATTTTTCGCAATGGGCTGTCCACCAAATGAACACGACTTAAGATTTGAAGAGATGATGTACAATCCTGTTTTCGCACCAATTGTTAAGACAAAAGATACAATAGCAATTATAAATTATACAGATTCAAAAATAGAATGGTATGACACTCTTTTCAATTACCTTGGTGAAGAAACTATATATTTCCAAAATTCTAAATTTTGTCAAAACGAAATAATAGTTGATAAAGTGAGCGGACGAGTTTTTGCTGTTTATCTTAGAAATGGCAAAACTTCAGTAAAAGAAATTTTTATTCACTCAGGCTCGACTGGTGACGAAATCAGTATCCCCGACTTCTTTTGGATTGAAAATATAAAAGTCCATGACAATCAATTATTCTTTCTTTACAGAAAACAACAAAGCGGCGATTTTAGAGCTCTTTATAGGATGATCCTTGAATAAAAAAGCCGGTTTATACCGGCTCGAATCATTTATTATTTTTATAGCTATCGTAAATTAATTTGGCAAGTAGTTTAAACTCTTCATCGCTCATTTTAACTCTGGGATTGGCGAATACTAAGTCCTTTTCACTATCAATCGGAACTAAATGAATGTGAGTATGAGAAACCTCAAGTCCCACTACAATCAACCCAATTCTTTTACACTCAACATTTGCTTCAATAGCTTTAGCAACTTTTTTCGCAAAAACCAAGATTTTCGAAAGTATCTCATCGGAATTATCAAAAATATAATCCACTTCAAGCTTTGGTACTACTAATGTATGTCCTTTTTTCAATGGACTAATATCAAAAAACGCTATAAAATCATTATCTTCAGCTACCTTATAACAAGGGATGTCGCCATTTATAATTTTTGTAAATATTGAAGCCATAGAATATTAAATTGAAATTGACAAAATCTCAAATGTTACCATTCCATTAGGAACTATAATTTCTGCAACGTCGCCTACTTTTTTCCCAATCAAACCTTTTGCAATAGGAGTATTAATAGAAATTTTCTTTTCTTTTAAATTAGCTTCAGTCTCTGCAACTATAGAGTATTCCATAATTACACCAGTAATAAGATTCTTAATCTTAACCTTATTCAATATCTGTACAGTATCTGTATCAATGTCCTTTGGATCTACTATTCTTGCATAACGAACAGTTTCCTGAAGCTTATTGATTTTCATTTCCAATAAACCTTGAGCCTCTTTTGCAGCGTCATATTCTGCGTTTTCAGACAAGTCGCCTTTATCTCTTGCTTCGGCTATTTGCTTTGAAATATTCGGCCTTTCAATATTCACTAGTCTGTCCAACTCTTTTTTAAGTTTTTTCAGACCTTCTTCGGTCAAATAAACAAATTCTGTCATATCGAACAATTTTAATTTCTAAATATATATAAAACAAAAGAAACCCCTTTGTCAGAGATTTCCATGAAGCAAATATAATTAATTAAACAATAACAACAAAATTTTATTATTAACAATTATTTTACAATGAATTACAAATAAAAAGAAAGCCTAATTTTAGGCTTTCTTTTTATTAAAATATTTTCTTAGTCTTAAGTTATATTCTAAGATTTGTCTCCTAAAGTAATTCTAACACCAAAAGTATGAACTCCTCTGAAAGGATTAGTAAATCTATATGAATAATCTATTGCCATAACTGATTTGTTTTCTTTATTTACCGGAACTTGCAAACTCATACCTGCAGCTGGTCCAGTAAAAGCTGTCGAACGTGCATCAACATTTTTGCCAATAATGTCCTTTTCATAAATATAACCTCCTCTTAAAAAGAAT
>JAQVEY010000215.1 GCA_028697515.1 Bacteroidales bacterium
ATAACTTTTTTGGTCTTGAAAATTAATTTTTCCTTTTTTATATAAATATTCCAACGTTACCTAAAAATTATTCCTGTAACCAAAATGAATTTTAGAATCTTTAAAACTGATATTATTATCATTTTGTTTACCAATGGCATACACAATAGTAAAAGTTCCTGCAGCTGTATTAAGATCGAGTCCTATTCCTGCACCAATGGCATAGTTATACGAATCATCTGCTGTAAATCTCTTTTCGAAATAAGCTCCATCTATAAATGCAAATAATGCAGATTCTTCTTCGAAAACATAACTTAATTCTAAATTACATAAAGAAAACGATGAAACAGGAATTGACAGTTCATCAAATCCTCTTATACTGTTTAAACCTCCTAAACGATATAATTCGTTATCAAGTACAATTTTGCTGTAAACTGAAGAAGTGAAATTTCTTATTTTAAAAGACATAAAGTTCCCTACCGGAATAAAATAAGAAACATCAATCTGGTTTCTTGTTTGGAATAAGATATTTTCGGCATTTTCGCTATCATCAGCAATGTTTTTTGACCCAAACTCAGAAAAAACATCAACTATCCATCCTTTTCTGGGGTGAAACGAATTATCTGTGTTTAAATATCTATATCCAATGCCGTACGAATTTGTCGAGAAATCGGAAATCCCGTTTTCAGAATTATCTGTACTAAGTAAATATGAGCTCATTTTGCGATAATACATTTTTATTCCGTTTCCTGTATTACTGCCATATAGAATAGAACCTATAAAGTCAGTATTAACATAAGAGCTATCCTTCTTTTCAATATCAAAGCTCAGGTCTGTTCCAAAATCAGATTTAAACAAATATGGAACAGACAATTTTGTTTTTAGATTTTGACTGTGCGATTCATATTTCTGCCATTTAAACAAGAATAACTCACCTATGCCTGCACTATTGAGCAAATACAAGTTGATATCACCTGTTATAAGTAATTTTCCACTAGTTTGATTATTTGGCATTATCCCAATCAAACCACTAAAATTACTAGCTTTTTTGTTTTTAAGATAAAACAAAATATCAGTTCTATCTTCTGAAAATGCCAATTGATAAGGTCTTGATTGCTCAATAAATGGAATTGCTTTTATTTTTCTGTCAATATTTGAAATATTTGAAATTGAGAATATATCGCCTTTTTTAATATTAATCGTTTTACTTATGTAATATCCCTTTATTTTAGGAGTTCCTTTAATTATTAAACTATCAATAAAATATTTATCACCTTTCTCAATCCCAATTGTTGCTGTAACTAAATTTTTATCAAAATTTAAAGAATCCAATTTAATTATTGCAAAAGGAAAACCGTTTTCAGCATAATAATTAACTAATCTCTTCATCTCCTTTGTCAATATATTGCTGTTAAACTCATCCGAATTTTTAGGCAATTTAGATTTCACTAACAATTCATCCGAAATATAAATATTCTCCCACAAGTACCTTTCCCCTCTGTTATAATATGCTTTTACTATTGCTGTATCATATAGTATACTGTCGTATCCTGCGATAACATATCCATTTATTAAATCTGACGACTGATTAAGTTTAATGACATTGTTTATTTCAGCAGTATCTGAATATTTATTTTGAGATTCTAAAGTATAATTATTTAAACTTTCATCTTTAACATAAAACTCTAAGGTTTGGGCTTTATAGGAATATACTAAACCAATTAAGTTTATAATGATTAACAGATATTTAATAAATCTTATCATTCATTAGATATAGTCTTAACAGAACCTGAATTTTCGTCAAATATTATATTCAAAGCTTTGTTTTTGAACAATTTCGATGGAAGATAGTTTATATAACCGCACTGAGGTACCATAATTATTTGCTCGGCATAATGAATATCATCATGAACTATCTTAATAGATGCGTATCCGGGAATTCTATAAAACAAACCTTTCTTTTTATCTTTTTTAGCTAATTCGGTTTGACGATGATAAAAACGATCAATTTCTGCAGTATTTCCACGATTTATTAATAAACAATATACTGGTTCTGAATTAGAAATCTCATTTTCGACAATACCAAATTCATCCGAAAGATAAAACATTACTATTTTTTCTTCTTTGGAATTTCCCAAGGGAGTATATTTAAAATTATAGACATTTTCAATTTTAACAGTTTTTCCAATGAACAAGGAAAGATATTCCTCCTCCAGTTTTTCCAATTCGTCAATCAAACTCTTAACATCAGCTATTGGTGTTTCTGTTTCAAACTGTCCCGTCATAAGTTTGAATTTACGCTTCCTTATTTTTATCAGATAATTTGCAGCTTCTTCTGCTTTTTGTTCAAATTCTTTACTAGTTATTACCTTATTATAAACTGGTATCTTTTGAAATACTGAGTCAACTTCAATAACTTTATATGTCGTATCTGTAATATTAATAAAATTTCTTTTTATTGACATCTCAGAAAACACAACATCATCAGTTAAATATTGTGGAATAGTTAGTGTCGTATTATCAATGTGACCAAACTCATAAGAATCAGAACTTCCAATAGACTTAATAATATTTGAATTATAATAATTGACTAAAAATTTATTCTTTTTAAAGAAAACTATATATGTTGCATTTGGATCAGGTTCTGTAATTTGTTTGATTTCGACATTCTTTATTTTCGAAACAACAGAAGCTTCTTGTCCAGTATTTTTAAGTGTAAGGTATTTATCTGCATACTTTTGATAAGGTCCTGGAAAGAAATATTCAGTTTCAACACATACATTAATATTAATAGTAACTCTCGGCAATGCATAAATAAATGAATTCTTTTTAATCTGTAATTCAGAATCTGTAACTGGAACTACATTTATTTGTGCTTCTAAAGAACAAGACAAAAGCATCAATATTACAAATATATTTATGATTCTTTTCATAGTTATTTTTTTTTTGCGAAAATAAGCAATTATTATTGATGAATAAAAATTTTCGTTAAAACTTAAAAGCATCTGCTAAGCAATCCACTATATCAGAAGCTATCATAGAAGTCTGACCATATTTTCCAGCAGCAATATCTCCTGCCTTTGAGTGTATATAAACACCTGCCAAAGCAGCTTTTTCGGGGCTATATGACTGAGCTAGTAATGAGGAAATTATTCCAGTTAGCACATCTCCACTACCACCTGTAGCCATTCCAGGATTACCTCTTTTATTAAAATATAAGCTTTTGTTCGGTAAAGAAATTACTGTATATCCTCCTTTAAGAATAATAATTACGCCTGTTTCCTCTGAAAACTTCTGCATAAAATTAATCCTTGAATACGAATTTTCGAATTTGCCGAATAATCTTTCAAACTCTTTTGGATGTGGAGTCAGAATAGTTCCGGATTTCAATAAGTTTTTAAAATTCTTTATCTCTGCCAAATTGTTCAAACCATCAGCATCAATTACAATAGGTAAATCTGTTTTTTTAATTAAATTTTTCAGAGCTTGAATAGTTTTGCCATTTGTTCCCAAACCTGGCCCTATTCCAATTGCTGAATATTTTTCCACATCCATTATTCCTGTAAAAACATTTTCTCCATAATCCACTTGTACCATAGCTTCAGGTACTGCAATTTGTAAAATATCTATAAGTTTTTGAGGAACATGTACTGTCAACAAGCCTACACCGCTTCTTATACAAGCCTTTGATGCCAAAACTGCAGCTCCTGCCTTTCCAGTGGATCCAGCAATTAGGAGTGCATGACCAAAAATGCCTTTATGATCGAATCGATTCCTCTTAATAATTATTTGTTTAATATCACAATCATCTATAATACCATAATCGGTTCTTGTCTCATTAATGGCTTCTTGACATAACCCAATCGGAACAACATATACATCGCCGAAATACTTGTAATTTTCAGCAAACAATGAGGATAAAGGTGGAAACTGAATTGTGAAAGTATAGTCTGCTTCAATTATTTTACCAGTATTAGATGAGTTATCTTCTCCAAAAAGTCCCGAAGGAATGTCAATGGCTATTACAGTATTTTCAGAATTATTAACCTTTTCTATTATTTCAGCAAATTGACCAGTAACAGGCCTTGTAAGCCCACTGCCAAACAAACAATCAATGATAATTGTATTTTTAGAAATTATTAATTGATCCGGTTGAGATATAATTTTAATCTTATCTGGGCAAAGATCTTTCAGTCTTTTAAAATTCACATTACAATCATTGCTTATATTTTCTGAAAAAGCACAAAAATATGTTTCAACATCGACAGCTTGCTGATACATTAATCTGGCAATTGCCAAGCCATCACCTCCGTTATTTCCACAACCTGAAATAATAACAAATTTCCTATCCTTAATTCCAATTTCTTTATAGATACTTAAGAATAACTCATGTGCAGCACGTTCCATAAGCTCTATTGATTCAACAGGCTCATTATCAATAGTATATTTGTCTATAGCTTTGACTTGTGAAGAAGTAAATATTTTTGTCATTTTGTTTTTTGCACAAAAATATAGTTAAAATTTGATAATTCAGCTTGAATTAAAAAAAGATTTCTATATTTGCGAAGCGATAAAAAAATAGTATTAACAAATAAAAACAATTATTATGTTTAAAAATCACCCAAAAGGATTACTTGCTGCGGCTCTGACGAATATGGGCGAAAGGTTTGGATTTTACATTATGATGGCAATCCTTACACTATTCATTTCATCAAAATTCGGTTTATCTGAAACATCAACAGGATATATTTATTCTATATTCTATGCGTCAATTTATGTATTGGCATTGGTTGGTGGACTAATAGCAGACCGAACAAGAAATTACAAACGCACAATTATGTTGGGCTTAATTCTTATGGCCTTGGGATATGTTATCATTGCAATTCCTACGCCAACACCAGTTCCTAACTTTGCATTATATTTAGGTTTAACCTGCGTTGGTCTTTTTGTAATAGCTTTTGGTAACGGCCTTTTCAAAGGTAATCTTCAGGCAATTGTAGGCCAAATGTATGACAATAAAGAATACAAGGATTTTATTGCAAAAAAGTTTGGCGTTGATGAAAATGGCAAACCAAAGAGAGATATGAGAGATGCCGGTTATCAGCTGTTTTATATGTTTATTAATGTTGGGGGATTCTTCGCTCCTTTTATTGCTATTGCAGTAAGAAACTGGTGGCTTAAATTTA
>JAQVEY010000216.1 GCA_028697515.1 Bacteroidales bacterium
GAAAACAAATACTAATTCATGCTTACATAACGCTGAGGATTGAAATATTCGTCACATAAAGCTATTTCGACATATTGATCATTAAGTGCTGAGCTCGACATACTCAATGCGAATTCCTTAACTAAAGCTAGAAATTCCTCACTTTCCCAATATTCTTGACTAGAGACCATGTAGAACAGGAATCCGTCTTCTTCTTTTATCAGAATAATACTTTTAGTTGTTCCATCTGTAAAGCCAGTCTCAGTAAGGTAGTCCCCAACTGCTTTAACTTCAGCAATAGTAACAGATTCATCGTACTCAATTTCAGTACCATCAAATTCCATTATCTGATAATCATCATCTCCCATTTCAGGCATTTTAACAACTTTGAGAGTTTCTAGCTTAGTATCACACAAATGAATTTCAACTTCTTCTCCGTCAAAAACATCTTTAGATAAATTATATGCGAAGGTTTCTGCTATAAGAATATAATCTTCATCTTTTTCATACCCTTCCTTGACAACCATTCTAAATTGATAGATATCGCCTTCTTTAGTCAACTGAACAGTTTTTGTATCATCACCCTCTGTAAAGCCTTGTTCCTGCAAATATTTACCAACAAGATCTGCTTCTGCTTCAGTAACTTTGTCTGTATAATACAATTCTGTACTGTCAAACATCTTTTTCTTACCATAATTCGAACAAGAAACAATTCCTGCAGCGGTAACAGCTAAAACCATTAAAATAATTACTCTTTTCATGTTACAAAAATTAAATTAATAATACTATATATCAAAACAAATATAATTTGTTTTATGCTTAATTGTTAATTACCCAAAAATTAATTTTTAACAATTTTAAAAACCTCGTTTCTGTCCTTATTACTTATTTTTATGAAATAGACACCATTTGCATAATCTGTCAAATCTAAAAATGAATTCTCAAAATTATTTATAAAGGCTATCCTTTTTCCTGTTATATCAGTAATTTCAACATCATTCGAAGATTTGTCAGGATTGTTAATAAAAAACAAACCATCACTTGGATTTGGCCAAATCTCCACAACTGAATTGGATTTATTAACAATATCATTACAAATATCGGGAATAAGTTCAACCTCTACAAATGGAGACAAACATTCTGGAGTGGAAATTTCCCAGTCATAAAAGTAATAATAATAATCTGTTGGTCCTGTACTGGCAGAACTATTCTTGATACTTACAACCCCATCAATTGTATATGGATAACTCAAACTAGCCTCAGTATTCGATCTAAACAAATTTGGTGCTCCCATACCTACAAGCTGAAGATTAGTCCCAATCGGCACATACATATTCAAATCTATTCGAGATACTCCGTTAGAACAATAAACGTTCTCCTGAGCAATGATTTCCTGAGTTTGAGTTCTTAAAGCAATAGTTCTGTAGCCTTCACCATCAGCATTTATTTCAACGGATTCAAGTAAAAATGGAATATATGCATCAAAAACCAGATAATGAATATAATCAGGATTTCCGAATGGACCTCCTCCAACGGTACAATTTGTTTCGCCAACATTGAACGATTGACTCTCATAAACTTCCTGAACGTAATATATCAAAGGCTCAGTCAGTGCGGGATGCTCCCAATTATTACCTACAAATACTGGAGTTTCAGCCTCAGGATCATCATACCAGTTCAAAATACCTTCTGCTTCTATATCAATTGTAAAACTCATATCATTACAAGCCATAATATCATCAATTACAGGAGCGGCAGGCATTTCGACATGAATATAATCTGTTTTTAGCAAATAGTTTTCACCAAATTCATTTTCAACAGTAAGTTTAACTGAATATACACCGTTTTGAGTATAGGTATGAACTGGATTTTGTTCAGCTGAATAAGTTTCATCACCAAAGTCCCATTCCCATGAAGTTGGTGAATTCAATGAATTATCTGTGAATTCAATTACTCCATCACAAGTGTATTGTTTATCGGAAGTAAAATATGGAGTTGGAGGGTTTTCATTGCCTATGCAATCATATTGAATCTCAAATCCTGCCAGACTTAAACCTGCATCAGAATGAAATGCAATTGTAATATACTCTCCAGTTGAAGAAATTGTTCCTGGATTTCCGGTAGTGTTACAATAATAATTAGAATTTATTAGTGTTGCAGCAGTTGAACTACCATCATAAAAAGCAATATAGTCATAATCGCATGTTCCACCACTTCCAGGTTCTATATCAAGTTCAAGAATATTAAGAATAATTTGCTCCGAACCTGCAGCATAAATAGTCAAACTTGCATCAGTATTATCAATATAATTACCTGTCGGTCCTCCTGCATCATAAATCAATCCGTTGCACTGATTAACAACAGTGTTACCTGAAGTAGGCATTATTGTCATACAGGGTATTGATTCATCAATTACTACAAAATCTTCAATTAACTCAGTATCCGAACCACAAGCACCTCCGTTAACCTGCAACTGGACATCAAAGAATCCGAAATCAGTATAAGTATGAACAGGATGGATGTCAGTTGAAGTGCTTCCATCACCGAAATCCCATAAAAAATCATCTCCATTGTAACTTTGGTTAATGAACTGAACTTCAAAAGGTGGAGTACAACTTTCGGTAAAACCGGCATCAAAACCTGCGTGAACTTCCGCAACATAAGGGTCAGCAACACCAATGGCATAAAATCCATCACCTACAGCTTTAACTTCAACTGAACAGGCTCCGTATAAATCTGACGCAGCTTGCATAGCATAAAACCATGCATCATGATAATTACAATTTGGGGTAAGATAAACTGTTTGTAATCTAAAAGTAATTTGTTCAGCCTTATCCATTCCAATACCTGTTACACTATATTCATGTCCCAGGTCATTTGTACCACTGCCTCCTACACTGACAAGATAAAACCAATAACACAATGGAGACATATTTGTATGAACACCACCATTATCTTCGGTACCCCATACCCAGTACTCTCCCTGATATGTATCAGGTTTGCCCGAAGAATTGGGATCAGCTAAGGACCTAAATACCATACCTATATCCTCTCCCACAGTCCAATCGGCATAAGCAGGAACAGAATAAAACTCGATTGCAGTACCGAAAATATCGCTGAAAGATTCATTTAAAGCTCCGGATTCGTCCTGATAAACAAGATTACAAGTGTATGAAGTCAATCCGTGTGTTATTTCATGCCCACAAATATCAACAGTAGTTAATGGTGTTACTGTTTCAGTTCCATCACCATAAGTCATCCATTGTCCATTCCAAAAAGCATTTAAATTTGATCCGTATCCGTATTCAACAAGATTAAAATGTACAAAAGACCACAAAGGATAATCATCATCATCAATACTATGTCTTCCGTGAACGTTAAGGTAATAGTCATAAGTTGCAGCAGTAGCAAAATGTCCGTCTGTGGCATATTCATCAAGTTGAGGATTGGCATTGTTCCAGTAATTATCTGCATCAGTAAATTCAGTTGCTGCTTCATAGTCAGTACCCATATTACAATTTAATGTTCTGATTCCTCCTCCTCTTGTATTATCTTTAAGAATATACTCTGTTCCTGTATATTCTGTATTTATTTGTCTCTCTCCGCTATATTGAGTTTCCGCAGTTCCAATTTCATCTGATTCATGAATTATGGACAAATCAAACAAAACTTCTCCAGTATTGGCATCAACATATACATTTTTCCTGACTATAGGTTTTTTTGAATAGATATTGAATTTATATGCAGTCCTAAGATTTGATTTATGTATGCCTGCCTTGTCAGAAACAATAACTTTTTCGGCAATCGGATAATAACTGGCAGAGTAATCACCTGTAAATTCTTTCAGCAATTGTTCCTCTCCTTCGTCCTGCCACATATACAATTCTCCTCCTATATAATCCATAGCATTTTGCAATGCCTGTTCTTCGCTTAATGCAAAACTCGTATTTATCTGAATATCATCTAAAATTTCACCATTCAGTGCAAAAACCCTGTCATTATCGGTCTGAATCAGCCATGCTGAAAACTCTACTGGTATTCCGTTATATGTCTGAATATAACGATGCGTTTGTTGCATGTCACGATTTTTTTGAACGTTTTTTAACTCAAAATCTAAGTTTTCGTTCTTTAAAAATTTTTTGGTATATGTCAACGATTTATCAACATTCATACTTATATCTTTTCTAAAATGTATAAATACAGGAACTTCGATAAATTCTTTGAATCTGACAATATCAGCTCCGGAAGCAAATTTTTCCGCATCATTTCCTTTGTATATCTGTGAGAACAATATCTGTGAAAACAGAATGGGGATTAAAAGTAAAAGTATTTTTTTCATTATAAATTATTTAAAGCGTAAATTTAAATAAAAGACCTGAATAAAATATATTGGTTGCAATAAATTGGCAATAATTTTATAAATAAATACATACAAAGGAATTTCAAATGGTGAAAACATACGATGTTACGACAAAAAGAATTTAGGAATATATAAAAATAACGTCTTGATTATTTACATTAATTTGGGTTTTGGCGTGTATTTTTGCATTTGCATTGGATTGGGGTGTGGTGTCAAAAAATCATGACAAAACCGGCGATGTTCAATTCATAATTCTTTTAAAATGGGCAATTGTAGGTTTGATTCATGGTTCGATTCCACTCACCAACCATGAATCAAACCTACATAATTGCCATGTTATATTTTTGTATTTTTTCACTTATACTATATTTTTTTTAGCTTCTTATATGTCTGATAATCAGCAAGATTCCATTCCAGCCAGTTCATGTGGTCATATCTTTGATAGAACTTCTCAACTTTCATAAAGACTTCCAGCTCATAAGTATAAATATCCCATAAATACGACTGATGAATATCAAAAGGCATTGCTTTTTCTTGAACTGAATTTATTTCTTCCAGTTCGCTCAGACTTTTAAAGGTGTATGGTAATGCCGAATTATTAAGCCTTGACATAAACCTAAAATCAATCAAAGCTCTGTCGTAATGTTTGAAATTGAATTTCGCAATGTGTAAATCCCAATTGACACAGGTAGTCATGGCAAGCACAAAAACCAAAGCCATACCGTTAATACGCCACAAATAGTATGATGATTTTTTATTGATGATTTTAATGATTATAGTTGTCAAACCAATTATTGTCAACAAAAGGAAAAACAATACTGCTAT
>JAQVEY010000217.1 GCA_028697515.1 Bacteroidales bacterium
GAGATAACTTGTAAACTTTACTTTTGTAGCAAATGTTACAATAGCCTCTTCAGCAGGGTTCAAATTACATTCGTCAAAGTTATTAGGCTCGTATTTAAAGAACCATGTTTCCGGTGTAGTATCATAAACAAATGTTAAAGAAAATTCGTCCGTCTCTCTGTTATCCCAACCTGTTTCGGGTTTTCTCCACCATACCCAAAAAGGCTGCGACTGTCCTCTCGCCTCTATTAAATCGGGCCCGTAAGTGCTTCCTACGCCGGGAACCGCTCTGAGCAAAGGTTTTCTGTGCATTGCACCGAGCGTCATAGTTATATCTTTTGTAACGGCCTGCTGTACTTCAGCATCCAACTGCTGTTTGTTTCCCGCCGATAAGCCCTGATAAGTATATTTTAATGTGGTTAAATCAATTCCGAAAAGTGTTTTCGGCATTATAAATTTTACGGCTCCGCCGAAAGCGTCTGATATTTTTGTTCTGTCCTGTTTTATTACATATTGAGTGCCGTTCGTTCCTGTTCCAACCGGAACTTCCGCATCAACATAATCGTATTCTTTATCTATTCTGAAAGGTCTGAACATAGCTCCAACCTGAAGAGTATTTCCTTTGACATTAAAATCCGTGCTAAGTTCTGCCGTTCTCATTCTTTCATCGGGAGTTCCGTAAGGTATAATATGATCGGCATAGAAAAAATTTATATTGCTTTGAAGAATATTTTTATATTTTAAATAAATGCCTCTTGTATAATCAAGAACCGGTTCTTCTCCGTATATCGCCGTAAACTCGCCCGCAGTTCCCTTCATATCCAGCTGAAACCATTCCGGAACCGTTTCGCCCGAAACTCTCAAATCGTTGTAAGCATCCGGACTAATCTGGTAGATATTAAACATATCTCCGTCATAGCGCCAATCGTAATGCGACTGATTGCGGTAATACCCCAAACTTGCCCAGTCGTTATGCATTACTACTTTTGCCGTATTCCAAAAATATTTAGGAATTATCACCGAATTTTCGTACATTCTGTGTGCATTGTTTACGGTATTCCAGTATCTGTCCGCATATCCCATTAAAAAATCAAAACCGAACTGAGCATACACCCAATTTGTCGGTTTGAAAGCCACATCCAAAAATAAAGTTTGTCCCCAGTTATCACGCCAAGACTGGTCTTTTAACTTTGGATTTGTGGAATCGTATCTGAAATAATTTGTAAGATAATGATTTGTGGAATAGTTTGAAGAGGTATACCAACCGTCGCCCAACCTGTTGAATATTCCTTCAAGTAAAAGTTCTGCTCTTATTGAAATATCCTGTACGCCCAAAGATTCGGCATCTATTGAACCGGAACGCCTGAAATCATTTCTGAAATATTCGGCATGCAATACAGAGACGCAAAACACGCTGAAAAATAATACCGTTGAAAGTATGTTTTTGATTTTCATGCCAGCCTATTATAATTTTTATAATATTTGAATGTCAAGCAATTTTTTACTTTTTACATATTTTTCACAAGACATTTTTATGCCGATATATTAAAAATTATATCTCAAATTTATTTGTCCGCCAAAACCCGTTCTGCCCATTGACCTTCCGAAGACATCGGCATTCATCGTAAATTTTTCGCTGAAATATTTACTGATCCCTACTCCGTACTGCGCGTATGTTTCAATAGGCATATTCGGAAGCTTTGTATCATTTGCCTTAAAATCCAAATCATCCATTAAATTCCATACGAGGCTTGCATTGGCATGCGTCTGAAAAGTTTTAGTCATATTTGCCACTATTTTTAAAGCCGGTTCAATTTGCACCGGAGCAAGCAAATTCGTATCTACTTCTACGTTTGCATTAGTAGGACTTATAAAATCGTAACTTGCCATATTAATGTATGAAAGAGACAGGTTAAGAGTCGGCTGGAATTTAAATTTATTTTCATCGTCAAGATCAAAATTAAATCCGGTTTTTGAAGCTATGCCTCTTGTATATATCATTGCATTTTCGCGTCCGTATTCTCCTTCGCCCTGCCCGTTTATGAAACCGAAATTAACAGTTAGAGCCGAGAAAAATCTGTTTTTATATAAAGCTCCCGTAACGCCTAATACTGCGCCGTTCTGCGTTATTTTTGCGCCTTCGTATGTTTGTTCGGAAATATTATAAGAACCGTAGAAAGAGAAGTTGCCGAAAAAACTTCCGCCGGCTTCCATCGCTTCGGTGTCATAACCGAAATAAGCGCCGCTTGTCGTATTTGTTAATGTCAATAAATTATCAAGTTTTATATCTTCCTTAGAACCGTAATATCTTATCCATAACCCTTTTGCGTTATTATTGTTAACCGTATTGTCAACTATCTCAAACGCCTGTCTGTAAGATTCCAACTGTCCCAAATAGCCGCCGACCTGTACAAGAATGGGCGTAATAAATACAATCGGATTGTAATCGTACGTATAGTTAAAAGTTAAGACGCCGTTTTCATAATTTGTAAAATATTCAAATACCGGCCCCATAGCCGTCGTCTGGGTATATATTATTTTATCGGCTAAAGCGCCTTCGGCTATCGTAATTGAGGCCGTGTCATGTATGTCTTTAAGATCGTCATAAATATACAATCTGCTGACTTCAAGACTTCCGTTACCGGTACCCAGAGTTGACCCTACAAAATTATCGGCCTCTTTTTTTTTCAAAGAAACTCCGAGTTCCAGATACGAAGCTTCGCTGTCGGGCAGATTTAAATTTACGGCTATATCATCAATTTTGCCGTTTACAAGACTTAAAGTGGTATTGCCATGCATATTAAATTCAATATTATTAAAGAATACGGAATTATATCCCATCCATAAAGTTCCGCTTGAAAAATTTACGGTATTTCCTGAACCGGAAAAACCGCTTACGTCACTGTTTATCAATACTGTTGCGGTAGAATACAACAGACCGTTTATATTGATAATGTTGCCCGTTCCGCTTGACGATATCGCGCCGTAAAAAGCCGCTATGCTGTCCTGCGCGACGTCAATATTAAGAACCGACCCGTTTGCGCTTGATATCGTTCCGCCGAAAACAACCGCGGTATTTGTGCTTGATACAGCGAGATTTACCGTATTTGAACTTATCATCGCAATTGATGAAGAATTAACAAGATTCATTTCGCTTGAAAAAGTTTTTCCGTCAGTGATATTTATTTTACCCTGTCTTATGGTAGCCGTATTTGTTAAATCCGAAAAAAGATTAAGTTCGCCGTTTCCTAAAATTATATTATTATTTACGGTTCCGGACGTAAAATTGACAACGCCGTTATTTGTTATGAATTTAACATCTATCTTATCCAAAGAAGTATTTAAAGTCCCCAAAGAAGCGACTGTTATTGTTGACTGCGTTATAAGAGCATTGTTAGTAAAAGTTCCTGAAGATATTCCGAATGTTCCTGTACCCGTAACATTCTGCAATATTGTTTCATCAACGCCTATAAAATAAATAGCGCCGTTATTTGTCAGTTCGGTATTAGCCATATTATTAAAATTTGCAAAACCTACAGTGATGGACCCGTTATTTACAAAACCGGCTCCTGCCGTTATATTACCGCTTGAAGAATTTATTACATTTGAGTTTATCCCGCCTGTAAATAAGATGCTTCCTTCATTGTTAATTTGGTTTGTAACCAAAACATCATCCGCACTTGTCATAAGAGTAGCCAATGATCCGATGTTTATTGTGTTTTGGTCAATTAAAAAACCGTCCGCATTTATAACAAATGCAACAGGAAGAATATTTAATACGCCGTCTCCGGAAATATTGTTATTATTTGTTCCGCCCGTAAATTCAAGAGTTCCGTTATTAACTACGGCGCTTGAAGCTTTTATATCCGATGCGTTTGTATGGACGGTTGCGTTAGTGCTTATATATATACAATTTAAAAAATCAAGTTGTGCATTATTGGTAACAGTTGAACTTGAACCTGCAATAAAATCATAAGCTTTTAAATCTTGGTTATTCGTCAAATTTATATTATTGACAGTTATGCTTGAACCTGAAACATTAAGTTCTATTTCCTGATCGTTAATCCAGTTAGTTGAAGCTGTATCTGTTCCCCTAACTGTTAAGGAATTTGCTGTTATTGTTGAAAAAGTTACGGAAGAACCGCTTACTGAATTTACATAACCGGACCCGGTCATTGTACTTGTAAATACAGTATCCGATGAAATATCCGCGGAATATGTGTAATTTTCATCCGTGTTGCCGCCGGTAATTAAGGCAAAGCTTTTACTGTATGCGGCTGTTATTATTGTAAATAAACAAAATAAAAATAAGATTTTTTTCATCTTAATAAAATCTCCTGAAAATATAATCAAAAGATTATATCATTTTTTACAACAAATAAAAAAACTCTTTGAACTTTAAATTATTCAAAGAGTTTTTTTATTTTTAACATTATTCTATTATTTGATTATTTCCGTTACAACTTCCTCTTCCTGAACAATTATCACTTCAACTCTGCGGTTTATCTCTCTGTTTGCCGGAGAATCATTAGGAACTAAATTTTCCGTTGATCCTTTGCCGATTACTGAAATTTTATTTTTAATTCCGTAATCTTTCTCCAAAGATTCCGCAACGGCATTTGCTCTTCCTTCAGAAAGTTTCTGGTTATAGGCAGGCGCTCCGAGATTATCACAATGGCCTTCTATTAACAATTCTGCGTCAGGATATCTCTGCAATTCTTTTATAACTTCCTGCAGGCTTGCTTTGCCTTTTTCCGTTAATTCCGTTGAATTAAACTTAAACTGCAGTTTGCTTGTTAATTCAACCTGTGTTATTTTTCTTTCCTTTATTTTCTTTGCTTCTTCCGCGCTTACTATTTTTGATTTCATACTGTCGTATTCTTTTTGCAATTGTTTCAATTCTTTTCTGAGACCTTCTGAAACTTTCTTTTCATTTTCAAGTTTTGACTGCAATTCTTCGTCAACAACGGTAACAACATCCTGTTTTTCTTTTTTGGGGCATCCGAATTTATATGTCAAACCTACATTTGCATATAT
The DNA here is from genome assembly GCA_028697515.1 of Bacteroidales bacterium. Lineage (GTDB taxonomy): Bacteria > Bacteroidota > Bacteroidia > Bacteroidales > ML635J-15 > Bact-19. The sequence goes on from JAQVEY010000217.1 coordinate 5,017, forward strand.
CTCTTTTGATCTGTTTGCAAAATTAGTCTGACCGTTTGCAAATATCGTCCAGTCTTCAGACAATATATAATCGGCTCCAAGGCCGCCCGTTATTGAGAAAGGTGAAAGCGTTGCACTCTTAATTTTCA
>JAQVEY010000218.1 GCA_028697515.1 Bacteroidales bacterium
GGCATTTTGGAGACGGCACAATACAAAAAACCTGTGATGAACTGGTAGAGCATGTATATACTACAGCTGGCTGTTTTGATCCATTCCTGATAGTAATGAACAGAGATTTGCTTGAGTGTAGAGATACCGCATATCTTGAAACATGTGTATTTGTTGATGATATGAGTAAATTAGAGATACCGAATATCTTTTCACCAAACGCAGATGGAGTAAATGATTTCTTCCAGGTAAAAGCACAGACCTTACGTACATTTAGTGGTATGATAGTCAATCGTTGGGGCAGAACAGTATATACCTGGGAAAACTGGCAAGATTATGAAGCCGGTTGGGATGGTACATTAGATGGTGGAACTAAAGCATCTCCAGGAGTTTATTATTATATCATAAAAGCTGAAGGAATTGATGGAACACCTTACGAGTTTGAAGGAGCTCTACATTTAATGAGAGAATAACAATTTAATTTAAAATAACTAAAAACGCTAGAGTAATCTGGCGTTTTTAGTAAAATATTGTATAAAAAACAATAATTTGTCGAAAAACCTACTTAAATTGAGTTGTATCATTAGGCAGTCTTTGAAATATTGTTATATTTGTTCAGTAACTAAATAAAAAATTTGTATGAGGAAAATCTTTATAGTTTTCATAATCAGTTTATTTTCTTTTCCACTTATAGTCATTTCACAGGACGAATGCTCAAATGCACCATTGTTACCTATGGAGATGTATTCGACATGTGGTTTAATGGCATTAGAGAATGTAGATTTAGGAGTCGCCACAGCGTCTTCGCAAACACCTAATCCAACATGTGGCGGCTATAGTGCTTCAAGTGAGGACATGTGGTATAGAGTTGTTGTGCCAGCAGGAATAAATTCTCTTGCATTCCATGCTTTCAATTCTAACGTACAACCGATGTTTAGTTCTTCTTCCCCTGCTCTTGCTGTTTATAGAGGAACAGGTTGTTCTTCACTGACATTATTAGCATGCTTCGAATCTTCTGGTGGATTTTTAGAAAATGCTGAAATTAGATGGGAGCAAGTTTCAGGATTAAACCCTGGAGAAACATTATATATTCGTATTTGGGATGAAGGTAATTTAGCTCAAAAATTGTTTTTGGCAGTATCTGTTAGATTAGATATGGAGGAAGATGATTGTAACACACCAATGGATCTAACAACTGGAGGTTGCAATATATTGTCAACAGGAGGAGATATCTCGGCACCTGAAAACTGTGGATGGAATTCAACTGACAACTCAATATTTTTTAATTTTACTGTAAATGCAGATGATCCTCAACCATATACAATAACCGTTGAAGAAGGTGAATGTTGGGCAAATAGTGGAACAGAAAGTCCCGAAATACAGTTCGCTGTTTATCAATGGAACGGGTCAAATTGTTCAGGAATTGGTGGTTCCGGTTCAACTTATATGGGTTGTGCAAATGGAACAGGTACTGTAATTTATTCACATAATCTGGCCCCTGGAAATTATGTTTTAGCAATGGATGGATATAGTATGTTGTCTGGAAACTCTCTTTGCTTATTTGGGTTTGATGCCCCTTTTATTAATCCACAGGATATAATTGCGAATTTAAGTACTACAGACCAGTCTTGTGGAGAATTAGGCACTGCTTCTATTTCCGTAACACAGTCTTGTACAGGTAATCCACTTATACAATGGAGTACAGGACAAACCGGTACAAGTATAAGTAATCTTGAAGCTGGAGACTATTCATATACAATTACCGATGGCGTAGATTGTGATACAGTCATAGAAAGTTTTACAATTGGAACAAACAATTATTTTGAAGTTAATGCATATACAACTGGTGATCCTTGTGATGAGGTCATTTCTGCAACAGCTGAGGTCTCCGGTGCAACTCCCGGGCAGTGCACTTTTAGTTGGAATACTGTGCCAGCACAATATTCTCAAACCGCTCAGCTTACAACTGGTGGGACTTATACTGTAACTGCAACTTATGGAACATGTACAGATACTGATGATGTTACGGTTAGTTTTTATGATCATATTGTTGTCTCAAACTTTTCTGATAATAATTGTATAAACAGCAATACTGAATATGAAGTTTCATTTTCTGTTAACTATGCCGGAGGCGGAGCTGCTGACTTTCTTGTAAATACTGGTACAGGTAATGAATCTGGTAATAGTAGCTTTTTGGAGGTTTATCCCTCAGGTGACGGATATACTATCACAGTAACTGATGTAAATGGTTGTGATATTTTTACATATAACGGAATGACAGATTGTGGTTGTTCTACTTTTGCTGGTACAATGGGTAGTTTCGAGCCAATAACTTTGTGTGCTAATGAGTGTACAGATATGATAACTCATAATGGTGACGAATACCTAGAAGGAGATGACCTAATGGAATTTATTGTTCACACCGGAGGCTATCCGGCAATTCCACTTGCTACCAATTCAACGCCAGAATTCTGTTTTTCAGATTTAAACGGTGGTGATTATGGTGTAACTTATTATGTTTCAGCCATTGCAGGGAATGATTTAGGTGGACATGTAAATCCAAGCGACCCATGTTATTCACAATCTCCGGGAACCCCAGTGATATGGTATGAGAATCCTGTTGCATTTATTAGTGCTACAGAATTAACTACCTGCAGTTTAAATGTTACACTAAATGCAATTCAACCTCAGTCAGGAATGTCAGGCGTTTGGTCATCACCGGATCCTTTCTTTGCAATTGATGGAACTTCAATATATAGTAATGTCGTAAGTGTTTTAGTTACAGATTATAACGATCAGGTTTTTACATGGACAGTAACAAATGGAATTTGTAGTGGATCGGATGAAGTTGTAGTACATTTTCTATCTACACCCTCTGCATATGCAGGTGAAGATTTTGCTATTTGTGGCAATGTCGCTGATCTGGAAGCAATTCAATCAGTTCCTGGATCTACCGGTCAATGGAGTGGGAACGGTTCATTTACATCAGTATATGATTTTCAAACACAGGTTACAGGATCGTCTTATGGTCAGATAACTTATACATGGAGAGAAAATGTAGGTATTTGTTGGGATGAAGATCAGGTAATAGTTAATTTTATTGCAGAACCAAATCCAAATGTAACAGAAATTTATGATACTGTTTGCGGAAACACAGGAAACCTTTCAGTAATAAACGTAATAGGTAATGGCTCATGGGCTGCATGGTACGATGGGAGTTTGTTAAGTCCTGCTCCTATTTATGATCCTGGTTTAAGTTATGAAAATACTGAGGTAACCATTGGAAACTATCCAATCGAGGAGAATAGCAGAACAGTTGAATTTGTCTGGACAGAAACAACTCAAGGCGGTGGTTTGGTTTGTTCAAATGAAGTATCACGATTTATAACGTTTTCTCGTAAGCCTGTTGCTAGTGTTGGAGCTGTAAATGAAGCTGAGATTTGTGGTAATTCTTTGCAGTTAGCTGCCGATATTACTGGTAGTGAATGGGCTTCTGGTATGTGGATAAGTCCAATGTTCGGATCAATTTTTGACGATAATTCTTTACCTAACGCTATTGCCACAATACCTGTTCCAGGTAGTTATGGCGATTCAGCTTACGTAAGAACTCCGTTGATTTGGGCTATGAATAATACAGGTTGCACTTCAATGGACACGATGTTTGTTACTTTTTACCGAAGACCAATCGCAAATGCAGGCCTTGATAATGCTGTGTGCGGTAATTATTATACTATAGGTGCGGTTTATAGTTTGCCCCAAACAGGAAATTATAATTCCTCTGGGTCTTGGTCAACATTTTCTTTCCCTACTGGTGGTCAGGCGAATATTGTACCTTTAAATCAAGATACAGTAGATGTTACTGTAAGTCATCATGGAATTTGGCAATTTGTATTTAGAGAGAATAATTCAAATTATACCGGATGTTATAGTACAGATACAGTGCAGATTGAGTTTGTCGAAAAACCTGTTATTTCTGCTGGCGAAGATAGAGATGTTTGTGGCCAAACAACTCAACTCGAAGGTGTTAGTGGTGGATTTAGTGGTTCTTGGATTCCTAATGGAGTAAATATTGTAGATTTTGATGATCCTCATTCTTCAGTTAGTTCCAATACATATTCTACTATTAGTTTTGTATGGCTCGAAAGTAATCAGTTCTGTACTTCAATGGATACTGTTAAAATTACTTTCTGGAGACAACCGCAATCCGAGATCCTTACTGATGAGGCTGATTCAACAGTCTGTGGATTGACCTTTTATAATCTTAGGGCAGAAAGTCCCGGAACTGGAATAGAAGGAATCTGGTATTCCATAAATCCTGCGACTGTATATGGAGATCCATTTAGTAATCACACTTGGGCAACTGTACCAAATTACGGCTATCACAATTTTTACTGGATAGAATCAACTGGTCCTGAATTGCAACCTGGATTCTGTAGCGATACAGCCGGGCCATTAACAATACATTTTATCGAAGTTCCTGATGCAAACGCAGGAGGGGATACATTATTTTGTGGTAATAGTGGATATCTGAATGCAATTCCTTCTGGAGGCACTGGCGTCTGGAGTACTCCATCGAATGAATTAGTAATTGTTGAAAATCAGAATGATCCGGGTTCTTATATTGAATCTGCAGTTATTAATACCGGTAATCCGACCTACCCATATTTTACATTAATATGGACAGAAGATAATAGCAATGGTTGTACAGATAGTGATACAATGAAAGTTATCTTTGCTAGAGTACCATCTTCAGATATTCAAATTATTTCACCAAAATGTTTTGGTGAGCCTGCTACAATAGCAGCAGCAGAGGATACTCTGCAGCAATATACCTGGAATTTCTATGGAGGAATAATTGATAGCGTAGCACCAGATAATGACATGGGAGGTACCTACGAGAACTTTGTATATTGGACAGACGGAGAAGATAGTCATATAGTAAGTTTAGTAGTAACCAACTATTGGGAATGTATGAGTCCACCCAATATAGATACAATACAGGAGCCTGCCATTCCGGATTTTGGAGTACAAATAATATCAGACACCTGTGCACTGGGTAAGGGAGGAATTATCTTCGAAGACACAATTTTAAGCAATGCATTTTTCTGGCTACATCCCGAAT
>JAQVEY010000219.1 GCA_028697515.1 Bacteroidales bacterium
CCCTATATGCTTTAATTATTTGAAAAATTTGCATTGATACAGAAAGTGTTTTAACGAATATTTTAGTTTAATGGATTTTTTAATTTAAGAAAGGAGGTGAGATTGACAGAAAATGAGCATTTTTGATTGAATTAGCATTGTAAGACAATCCTAATTTAAGTAAAAGATTTTATTTGCTTAAAAGCAAATATATTTCAGTGAGAATTAAAAAAGAGCAACACAGCCTAAGCAAAAAGAACTGTGTTGCCCGAAAGTTAAACCGAAGTTTAGACTTCGCAAAAATAATAAAAATATGAAAATAGTTTTAGTTTTATTTTTGTTTTTTTGTTCAAGTGCATTTGGGCAAACACCGGCAAAAGACCCACACTGGCAATTATTATGGCAGGATAATTTTACTACATTTGATTTCAATAAGTGGGTAAAAGCCGAAAACTGTGATTTTGGAGGTAAGGAATGGCTATTCACGGCAGATAATGTTTACACTTATTATGGTAAATTAAGATTCAACTTATTGGAGGAAGACGCGGAATGTAACGGTCCGCCTACGACTTATGTTTGTGGCGGATGTGTTTTGTCTAATCATGAATACACATCAGGTTGGGTAAATTCTACAGAAGGGTACAAAATGGAATATGGGTATATAGAATCAAGAATACTGTTTCCTTATGGAAACGGTTTGTGGCCTGCATTCTGGTTGTGGTCTTGTGACAGTAGATATGAAGAGATTGATATTGTGGAATTGTTCCCAGGAAAACTTGAAACTGACAATAATATCTATATCGGACAGAGGCATGACCAGTACATTAATACTTCACATTTACATTATGGAGTAACATCCGGTTCTAGTTGGGACACAATACATTTAAATTATATCTACCCTATAAATAATTATAATGACTGGCATACTTATGCCTGTGAATGGAGTCCTAACAAGATAATCATATATGTTGATGGCATTGTTGTAAATAATATTCAAAATCCTCAAATTGGTGATCCAAAGTATATCATACTTGGTGTAGGCTTATTGCCTGAGAGTTATATTATCCCACCTTACAATGGTCTACCTGCGACAAAACTTGTTGATTATGTAAGGGTTTATACTTTAGACTCTGATTGTAGCAATGCTATCTGGACATGTAATTACGATTTTAGTAATCATGATTACAAAGTAAAAAGGGTAATTTCGATTGGTGGAAGTGGTTGCTCGAATAGCCTGACCAGTGGACAAAACATTACTCTTAGAGCAAAAGAATATGTGATAATTAATGGGGATTTTACAGTGCCTGTAGGTGCAGAGTTGTATATTGATTGTAATAATCCATGTTATTAACCTTTAAATAATTAGACTATGAAAAAAATTGTAGTGCTTATAACTTTTATTGGATTATTAGTATTTTTCTCAAGTTGTAAAAAACAAAAGATGCCTTTAGGTAAATATAGTTTCACTTTTAAAAATACCGGGTGTGTTTATACAACACCTCCCACACTTTATTATGAATTTGTGGAGTCAACACGTGATTATATAGTACTCGGCGGCTCATATCAAGACACATTGTATAAAGAAGGTAAAGATATTACCGGCACTATAACATATCATGGACCGATACCGGGTATGGGACTAAGCACCTATTACTCTCCTTTTCAAATCACAGGTGTTTATGATAAAAGTAAAGGTATTTATTTTATAAATGGGACTTTTGTATCTAAGGTATTCATTCCTAATCCAGAAGAACAACGTATGGATACAGTTGATACATCAGGCACTTTTGAATTTAAGCAATTTTTATTGAGTAAAAGAGTGAATATGAAAAATTTAATAACCCTTGTTATTAACCTATAAACAATTAGATTATGAAAAACATTGTAGTAATTGTATCTTTTATTGGTCTATTTGTATTTTCCTCAAGTTGTAAAAAACAAAAGATGCCCGAAGGTGAATATAGTTTTACTTTTGAAAATACTGAAGGAGTAATAATGGAACCAATAACACTTCTTTATACAGTTGTTGAGTCAACGCGTGATTATATAGTACTTAACAATTCTTATCAAGACACATTGTTTAAAGACGGCAAAAATATTACCGGCACAATAACATATCATGGGGCAATACCAGGAGAGGGGCTCGCAATATATTTCTCTCCTTTTCAAATCACAGGTATTTATGATAAGAATAAAGGCGTTTATTTCATAAGTGGGACTTTCAAATCTAAAATCATCACTCCAAGAGAAAATCCATGGAGAATGGATACATTGGATACTAGTGGCACATTTGAATTTAAACAATTTTTTATGGAGTAAAAGAGTGAATATGAAAAATGTAATAATCCGTGTTATTAACCTTTAAACAATTAGATTATGAAAAACATTTTAGTACTTTCAACTCTTATTGGACTATTAGTATTTTCTTTAAGTTGTGAGAAACAGAGACTCCCCGAAGGGGAATATGAGGTCTTTGTAACTATTCAAGCTGATAATACAACTTTCAATCCTTGTTATGGTTCGTTAAATATCCTAGAATCCAATAAAAACTATTTGATTATAGAAAATAGCTGGTATGGCTACTCATATGATTATGGAAATGATACATTGTATCGCAATGGAAACGATTTTACCGGAATTCTACAATGGCGTGGCGGTAATCATTGCATTGGTAATGTTGGAGGCTTCGATAATTTCAATATTTCTGGTACTATTAGTAAAGAAAAAGGCGTGTTTTATTTAAAAGGTACTCTCACTACTTTGTATATTATCCCAAATCCCTATACCGAAACAATAGATACTTTTGATGCAACCGGCACATTTGAATTTAAATCAATTTTTTAATTTTTAAAACTTATAAATATGAAAAAGAATATAATATTTTTGGCAATACTTGCGATTAGTTTTTCGAGTTACTCACAATTAAAAGTTACTCCTGCAGGTTATGTAGGCATTGGTACTAATACTCCGTCAACTAATCTACATGTAAATGGTAGGATATATTTAACCGGTAATAATAATACCTTGCGCATCATGCCTAACAATCCGGGAACTGAAATTGGATCAACAACAGACAATTTTAATTTCTGGACGTCAACAACCAGCTATAACAACCTACATGCACAGAGCTTTATAACCGAATCTGATAGTTTGTCAAAAGCAAACATCACTCCTCTTAACAATGGTTTGAGTGTAATAAACCAACTTAAAACATATAGTTATAATATGAAAAATGATTCCGTTAATTATTCTGAAAGAACATCTTATGGTTTATTAGCTCAAGAAGTTGAGAATATTTTACCTGCATTAGTACATACATCAAAAGAAATTAAAATGTTGAATTACGATGGATTTATTCCATTTTTAATTCTTGCAATTCAAGAGCAACAAGCACAAATTGAAACATTGCAGGCAATAGCTTTTGCTCAGGAAAAAGAAATAGTCAGTTTAAATGAAACAATTGCAAATTGCTGCGGTACTGTTACTCCTAAAAGTACAAACATTGATAATAATGGTTTTATTAATGCTGTTTTATTCCAAAATGCTCCAAATCCTTTTACAGAAACAACAATTATTAAATATGTAATTCCTGAACCATTCGAGAGTGCACGTATAATAATACATAATTTAAATGGAGTTGAGATAAAATCATTTACAATCACAGAATCCGGAGAAGGAAATATAACAATTAATGGAGCTGAATTGAACCCTGGCATGTATCTGTACACTTTGATCGTTGGTAATGAAATTATTGACACAAAGCGTATGATTCTGACACAATGATAATTAAATTTGTAAGGAAAGTTCTTGTAACTTTCCTTACTTTGGTAATTAAAATTATTAAACCATTATTATTGTTTCTCTCCATTTGGCAAACAGCATAAAAACAGCCTACTTTTTGTCCATTTTACAAATAAGAATTCCATTTCTCCCAAAACAAACTGCATACTTTTTACTATATTTATGCAGTTTAGTTATAATACTTATTCAAGAAATTTCCAAAAATTATCAGTATTAACAATATTAAATTCATAAGAAGTGTAATTATTTTTAAAATCCGTAGGAATTTTTACTTTTCTGTCGGGATTGTATTTACACTCAAAAAGTTTTAGTTTTCCACCATATTCCTCAATGTAGTCAATTTCTTTCTTTTGATAATTTCTCCAGAAATATGAATTTACGATTTTGCCAGAATTAAAATTATTCTTACGCATCTCGGAAATAATGAAGTTCTCCCAAAGATGCCCTACATCATTCCTATAATCAAGTGGATTGAAATTTCTGATAATCGAATTACGAATACCACAATCATAAAAATAGTATTTTTTGTTTTTGCCTATCTCATTTCTAGGATTATTACTTAAAGCCGACAAACTAAAAATGACAAAACTATTCTCAAGTAATTCTATATATCGTTTTACAGTATTTACATGAACATCCAATTTATTTGATAATTCATTTAACGACACCTCGCTACCAATCTGAAATGCCAATAATTTTAACAAATTATACAGAATTTCAGGTTTTTTCAACCTCTCAAACTGTAAAACATCCTTATATAGATAATTCGAAGCAATATTATCAAGTTCCTCTATTGCAAAATCTTCGGGTTTGTTATACACATCAGGAAAAGTACCAAACCTCAAAATATTTTCGAGTTTTGCACTCGCCGATACGATGTCCTCATTTTGCACCAACTCGCTAAAAGAAAATGCAGTCATTGTAAAAAAACGAGACCTTCCTGTCAAGGGTTCGCCTGACTCTTGTTGCAGACTTAAAGCAGATGAACCTGTTGCAATTATCTTTATCTCTGGAAAAGTATCGTGAATTATTTTTAAAACATTTCCAATATTTGGTATGCTTTGAGCTTCATCAAAAACCACATATTTGTATGATCCAATAAACGAAAATATTTTCTCTGAATTTGTAGTTTGTAATAAATCACGATTTTGAAGTAACTCACAATTTATATACCTTGAATCCGGCAGTTTATCCATCATGCTTTTTACTAAAGTCGTTTTCCCTACGCGTCTTGCTCCTAGTAGTACTACGACTTTGTTCAATTCAAAAGCAGAGGCAATTCTATCTTCGAT
>JAQVEY010000220.1 GCA_028697515.1 Bacteroidales bacterium
CATTCAGGTCTTGTTTTGCGAATTTCCCAACATTTGTCGTAAATTTCTTTAACATTTGATTCGCAACCAGGAGTAGCAATTACTTCAGAACCAATCTCATCACGAAGCCAATCAAATCTCTCTTTGCTCATTTCTTCTGGCAATATAGCAACTGATTCTGTACCCATAAGCTTTGAATCAAAAGCTCCACCACGACAATAGTTGCCTGTTGATGGCCATACTGCTTTGTGATATGTCGGGTCAAAACCTCCTGTAGTAATGCTTGGTGCCAAACATCCATATGCTGCTCCAACCTTGTGAGCACCTGTCGGAAACCATTTGCCAACCAATAAAACTATTCTTGCATTAACACCTGTTATTTCCTTTGGAAGTTCTATATAATTAACCCCACCAAACAAACCACCTTTTTCCTTTGGTTCATTTTTCCACGTAATTCTAAAAAGATTTAAAGGATTCATATCCCACAAACCAATATTTTTTAGTTGATTTTTAATTTTATCAGGAATAAGATTAGGATTCTCCTGTTGAGCAAAAGTTGGTAATATAATACCTCTTTCTTTGTATCTTTTTACTGCATTCTCCAATGCTTTTTCGTTTGTGATTTTGTCTATTAATTTAATCATAATAAAAATGTATTTTATTTAAAACCTTATATTCTCTAAAATTTTTGCAAAGATACAAATAAAATAGATGTGTGAATACCTTTGTAGAAATAAACAAAATGATAATTAAAACACATGATTTTAATGAGATTTACGAAATGTGTCCATTATAAATAGAAACAAATAATTATTTATGTCCATTGTGAAAATAATTTCCTAACTTTGCCTATCACAATAAAACATTGTATTGTATAATTTTTGTTTTGCTGAATAAATAAATATATACAAAATGAAAAAAACTAACATTTTAATTATTGTAGCCATAGCCTTTATTTGTGCCAATGCCTTTTATTCTTGTGATAAAGAAGAAGAAGAACCACTGAACGGCATAACGTATCCTAGTTCCTCAACATTTGGAACCAATATTTTATCATTAACCGATTCGACAAACCTCTCTAGTAGTACAGATTACAGTTTCTCAGCTAGTCTTGAATCTGAAGCCACGCTTACAATTAAAATTACAAATCTATCAGAAACCGATTCTGTAGGACATGTTGCAACTTGGTTTTACAATGCAGCAAATGTAGATAACTGGGATGTTTCCGATTATTCTAGCAATTCGCAAACATTTTATGCAAAACCATCTGTCGATAATGACCTTAATATTAGTTTTCAAAGTTATTATTTGGGTGGTACTTGCCGAATAGACTTCTATGAGAACTCAGAAACCATTACAAAAACAAAATATATTGTTTGGGAATAAAGTTGATACAATTATTGTAACACTCAGTTAATTGCCGGATTTATTATATCCGTGCAACAACAATATTTATCGGAATTGGCTAATGTAGGATAATTTCATGAAATTATCCTACATTACCACCAAGGTCCTGCATTGTGCAAGAAAAAATAACATTCAAATTAAAATAATGCAATTTATTTATTTTTGTTTTCACACCCCCATCCACACAACCCCCATCTCCGCAGCTGCTTGAGCAGCAAAACCACGAGATGCAACCCCACCAATTGGCGGGCTCACGTAAGTAATATTTTGATAAACTCAACAACGCTCGAGGTAGCGAGGTCGTCATTTTAAGCAAAAAAATTTCCGTCACTTTGTCAAAACAAATATTTTTTACAAGTTTTGACAAAGCGAAACAGGTTTGTTCAAATATCTCGCGATTTTGTAAATTCGAAGATAATAAATACAATCGCTTTTGATATTATTCTGTTTCTAATAACCAATCAACAATGTTTATATGTTCGATTCCATCAATATCAGCAGTAACAACGTCAGTAGATATAATATATTTAGGATAATTGTTATCAATAGATTTTAGAGGACGAATTTCTCTTTCTGCAGTTTTTTGGTCGGACAAAGACCATGTAACTTGATAATATTCAAATTTGTTGAGCACATTTCGTACAATAAAATCAACTTCAAATTCTCCGATTTTTCCAATCCAAATTTGATAACCTCTCCTGCATAACTCCAGATAAACAATATTCTCCAAAATATGACCGATATCCTGATATTGAAATTTTCCTAGTTTTAAATTTCGAAATCCAATATCAGCCAGATAATATTTTTCCTGTGTTGCGAGTTGCTGTTTCCCCTTAATATCAAAACGATTTACCTGATAAAAGATATAAGAATTTACTAAATATTCAATATATTTTTCAACAGTATTGTGATGGATATCCTGTGAGTCTTTTTTCATTGCTTTTGAGATACTACTCGGAGATACAATATTTCCAATAGACCCCATGAGAAATTTTGAAAGATTATCAAAACTTCTATAATTTTGAATGTTATATCTTTGACGAATATCTTTTTCTACAATAGTATTATAAACATCCTGTATGTACATGTTTTGAATATTTGCACCCTGATTTCGTAATAAAACACCTTGTGGCAAAGAAGTTTCATAAATATAGTTATTGAATAATTCATATTTATTTAATGACAATTCTGCTTGACTGTCACAATATTCTTTAAAAGAAAATGGAAAAATATGAATTGATATATAACGTCCCGAAAGCAATGTTGCAAGGTCACCAGATAAAAAAAAGGCGTTAGATCCGGTTACATACAAATCTATGTGTTTTTCTATGAACAAAGCATCAATCAACCTTTCAAACTCTGGAATTTGCTGTGGTTCATCTAAAAAAATAAAATTCATTCCTGACCTATCTGTGTTTTCAATGATTTTGCTGTAAATCTCAAGCCAACCAAAATTATTAGGGAAAGAAGGTTTTTCAAAGTTGTATTGTTGAATTCTGTTTGAAGGTACTCCTTCATTTAATAGTTTACCAGCAAATAATTCCAACAAAGTTGATTTGCCAGAACGCCTTAATCCAGTAATAACTTTTATAATATGCTTCCCTTTCAACTTCTCGAGCTGTTGAATGTAGTTATTACGATATATTAAATCACTCATCTTTTAAAATTATAACTATTTAGTACGCACTTTGTCAAAACATTAAAATTATGAAAGTTTTGACAAAGTTAAACAATTTTATGTAAAAGCAAAGAAAAAAACGCGATTAAATCAATCTTCACAGAACTTGGGTTTTAAATTTCCACAAACAAAATTCTATAACACTTTTCCCCAAGTAGGCAATTACGTAAGTACAGCAAGAAACATCTGAAACCGAATTCGATAAATTTCATGCTATACAAGGCCAAAAACTACGAATCTGACTTTGATAAACTATTGATACAACTGAAGGAAGCAGAAGAAGGGTATAAATTGGGATGAAGGATTGGGCTAGGAATTCTGCGCTAGCAGGGGATTCGGAAATCCGAGCGAGCAGGCTACAAATCCGCGTCAGCTGTCAAAAATGTTATTTATTTTGTTGCTTTTTTGTTGTATTTTATATCATAATTGTCAAAAAATGTGTATACTTTTGTAATAAAATATTACAATGATGTTTACATTTAAAGGAATTTGGAAAGAATCTGAAACTGGAAAGTTGATTGAATTCAATTATTACAATTGGTACAAAGGTATCTCTAACATAGCAAATATTGAAGAATATGTTTATTTCGATGCTGCTTTAATAAATGACTATAAATATGATTTGATGGTTATTAATTTTGTTGGAGCAAAAAATACTGGCGTAATTGGATGTTCAAAAATATTTGGAGCAGGAACAAGATTCGAATTTGTTGATGAAAACACAGTAATATTTGGTAGTAAAAAATATGAACGAAGTGTAGATTTGGCTGGCATATTGAATCTGTATGCACATAACAAAGACAAGTTCTCGCAATTGTAATTTGCTTTTTATTTAACAAAACACTATATTTTATGCAATATAATTTTAATGGAACTTGGAAAAACCATGAAACCGGAGAGTGGTTTAAACTGGATGAAATAGATTCTGAGTTTTTTAATTTTACAAATGAAACTACCATTAAAAATGGCGAGGAAGTAAAAGCATTTATTTTTTTCTCTATGGACAATCAAGCAAATTTTATTCTAAGAAAGAAATTAGCTAAAGAAAAGTTGGGAGAAAAAAGAATGTATTTAAAAATGATTGATAAAAACACATTCTTTCTTGACAATACGATTTTCCATAGATTGACAACTTCGTTGGATTGACAATAAATAATCGCAAACATTTCATCTTCATTTTTTCCTTCAAAAAATGATAGTACAGTAAATATGCTCATCATGATAAACCGCAATTACTGCAGATAAAGTTAATAGAAAGCTAAAAATATTGAGTTAACAGAACGGTTTTTTGATTTTTATTGCTGCGGGGGATGCAAAACCACGAGATACAATCTCTCGGGAACGGGGCAAAGTTAAATTAAAATTAATACTTTTACAAAAATTAAACTACCATTTTGCCTAAGCCTATTGTAGAGCACTTTTGTTTTAATTTAGGATTAAATAAAACTATACTTCGCTATCTGGTAAAACTATAGTTTTAGATAGAGTGTTATGCCAGCCATGTGCTCTTTCATTAACACATGACAATACCTCAAAAGGGATGAAGCGACAGAGAGTCCTTACTACAATAGATTTAAGAGAAGGCTTTTGTCCGCCATCTGTTAAAACAGTGGTTTTTGTTATAAATTTCCCAATTGTTTTACCTGTAAAATATTCAAAAATTACATAATAGAAGAATGCTATAATAGCAAACATAATTTTGGAAAAAGATTCTGAATAATCTAATGTTATTACATCTCTTAAAGAGTATAGAATTAAAACTTGAATTCCAATAATTACTGACATATCAATAATAAGATTAAATAACCTTATCGACCAATGCGCAAGTTGAGATAAATTGAAGTTGCGTTCTCTTTGCAAATTTTCCATCATAATTCTTTATTTATAAATCGTTAATACTTTTGTTTTTCTGTCAATTTCCCATTGGCTAAATTTATCTAAAAATGATTTACCGCATAAAAGAGAACCATTTGGGATAATAGCGACTTTCACATTGTTTACTA
>JAQVEY010000221.1 GCA_028697515.1 Bacteroidales bacterium
TGATACCGATAAAATTGAACTTTCTCCGGACAAACCCGGTAAAGTTAATTTTAAGGTAGCGCCTAAAGAAACAATGACCGGATCTTTGTCGGGGATGCTGTCGTTTTCGGTTCAGAGAGAAGGCGAATCTTTGAACGTTATGATAAGCGTGCCGGTTTATCTTGTTGTTAAAGGAACAGAAAAACCGGATATAAAACTTGATAATTTAAAAGTATCCCAGAGCAGCACAAGCGCCGTTGGTTTTGATATAAGGCTTGAAAATTTAGGAAACGTGCATGTTCGTCCGCAGGGTATGCAGATGAGCATTCTTAATAAAAAGAAACAATTAATTCAGAGAGTTAATTTAGGAGAAACGGTTCCCGTATATACAGGTTCAAAGAGAAATTACAAAACGCAGTTCAGCAGTATTTTACCGAAAGGAAAGTATTTTGCGGAGATACGTTTGAAATCGTTTGATAAAGAGTTCGTTTTTTTGAAAAAATTCAAAGTTTTAAAAGACGGCAGCGTTAAAATTTAAAAGATTGTTGTTTGTTAAGTTGTTTTGAATAGAAACATTTTGATTGACTGCAATTTATTTTTTAAGGATATAATGAGAATATATAGAACACTACCAACTCTTATTGTTTTTCTTATAGGGCTTTTTGCAGTTCCTTCCGTTTTTTCATCAAATATAGGCAGAAATGTCTATGGTATTTTATCTGAAACTTATAACGGTACAAAATACGGTATGCCTGCAACTGATGCTGATGCTGTTTCTATGGATGTTTGGAACGGTTTTGCCGTAACAGAAAGAACAGATTCTCCTTTTCCGGAGGGCAGTAAATATAATAGGTTTACAATCAACAATACGTCTTGGGCAGGTTCCGGTTTTGCTTGCACAAATACAGCCGGTTATAAGGACATGTCATCTTATTATGACGGGTATTTAAAATTTTATGCGCGTTCAAGTAACTCTGCCGTCGCAAGTTACCAGTTTGGTATAAAAATCGGCGCAGGAACAGAAGTATGGCTTAACTTAAGCAGTTACGGTTTTTCTGCCAATGGAAGTTGGCATGAAATTACAGTTCCTCTTAATACAACGACAAATGCAAACTTAACTTCGGTAAATCTGGCTAATATTACACAATTATTTATGTTGAGAAATAATACTGCGCCTCTTACTCTTGGTGATTCAATTGATATTGACAACATAGTCTGGGTAAAAAGTACCGCAGGTACTTTTGCTGCCGGTTTAAAAAAAATATCTAACGATGTATCGGTTACGACTATAACTTGGAATAACGGAAGCAATGTAAGCACTAATGCCGGTTGGGTAGCATCAGACCAATATATTGAATTGGATTTGGATATGTATGTAACAAATACGGTTTGGAATGTGAGAATCTATACTGAAAACGGTGCTATAAACAGAAACGGGTTGATGTCGCCGTCGTTAAATCACAAAATTCCCCTTTGTTGGAGAGCAAGTGATTTTAAACTTCCTTATTCAAATGGTTCAGATGTGAGGACTTTAACTATAGGCGAAATTGCTGTCAGCAGTGTTACGGCAAAATTATATGATGCAGGCGCAGTTCCAAATCCGAATGATGCCGATTATTGGTGCTGGTTTTGGATGATAGATAAAACTGAAAATCATACGGAGGACTATAATATCGTATGGGATAACAGAGGATTTCAAGGCGCAGAAAATACAGGCTCCTTTTACGGACTTAATCAAACATTGGGAATATATCCGAGAATATATATCGGAGCAAAATTTTTAAACGTTGTAGGCGGACAGACATACAGCGCAACTATAACGGCAGAGTTTGCTTATGAATAAAAAGATTAAAAATTCATTATTAATTTTAGCATTAGCCGTATTAACTCCTGTTTGTATGTTTGCGGCTATTTATACATACGATGCCATCGTTACCATAGGAACGCCGACAATCACTATACTGCATACGGCGCCGGAACAGGTTCCGCCTATAAATAAAGAAATGGTTGTCGTGGGTACCGTAACGTTTTCAGAGAGCGGAAATTTAAACAGCATGGATTTCACGTATACATTACAGGGCAGTTCGGCCGTTACAGAGTCTGTAACTAATATAGTGCCTATATCTGCTACGTCTTACAAATTTGTTAAAGCTATAGAAATAGAACAAACAAGCGGTAATATAAGTTATCTGTTTTCTGTATCGGGTCAGTTAAGCGGCATGTCGGTAAGTACGGCAACGGCATTATATGTGACTACAGTAACGGCAACTACATCTCAAAACGTTGATCCTGCAAATCCGGTTCCTGTTATTTTAGAATCCGGAAATCAGACAGCCGGAAATACTTCAATAGTGTTTGTAAACGGTTCGTTTACCGGGGATCAAAATATTATTATTACGCAGTTAGATCCGAATAATCCGCCGTCGTTTACCGGTGTTGCCGGTAAAGCTGCCGAAACGGATTATTTCGTAGCTTTGTATTTGATTGAGCCTGAGGGACTTGTGGTAGATCCGAAAGCTACGTTAACATTGTATTACGGAGATGTAAGCTCTTCAAAACTATTTATGAAATACAGAGATCCCGATACCGGGAAATGGATAACTATTACAGACAACGTTGTTATAGATACAAATATGAAAACAATTTCAGCCAGAATCGGCAGATTGGGATATTATGCTGTATCAACTCAGGGCGTAACGCCTGATAACGATTACAGACCGTTAAAGAGAGTCGTTATAATGGGTCAGGATACGTTTAAATTTGAAAATATGAATGACGGCGATAAATTAAAAATATTTAACATAAACGGTAAAAAAATAAGAGAAATAACGTCCAGAGGCGGATATGCGGACGGCTTTGAATGGGACGGAAGAAAAGACGGCGGAGACTGGGCAGAAAGCGGAACTTATATTTACCAGCTTAAAATTCAGGGTAAAGGTAAACTTATAAGCGGCACGATAGCTTTTGTAAAATAGGAAATTACGATGATAAAGAAAATAACCGTATTATCACTTTTAATAACAGTGGCGGCCTTTGCAAGATTAGACGGTGCTTTTGAAAGTATGTACTGGGGAGTAAGACCTCTGGCGATGGGCGGAGCTTTTACTGCCGTTGCAAACGATGTAAATGCTCCTCTTTATAACGTTGCCGGTATCGCAAACCTTTCACAGAGACAAATTTCTTTAACGGCATCAAGACTGTTTACGGGACTTGAAGGCGTTGAAATAGGCACAAATTACTTCGGCTATACTCAGCCTCTTTCTATGAAAACTGCCAAATACGGAGTAATGTCTTTTGCGTGGGCAAGTTTATCAAGCCCGGGTCTTAGCAGAGAAGATACTTTTAATATAGGATATGCCAGATATTTAAACGATATTTTTAATCTTGATACGAATATAGTAAATTTAACGGCAGGATTAAATTTAAAGTATTTGAGGCACGAATATAATTTCAATCAGAGCAACAGTCCCGGACTTTATCCTTCTTCAAAAGGCGGGGTCACGGCCGATATAGGCCTTCTTGCGCAATTTGCAAACGGAATAAGTGTCGGCTACAGCAATAAATATTTAACGTCTCCTGATATAGGTTTTGTGTATGAAGATAAAGTAGAAAATATAAACGTCATAGGTTTGGCGTATTATAACGACCTTTTGCCGAGTCTTCGTATTCCGTATTTTACGGCAGCCCTTGATGTAATGTTTAGAAATAACGAAACAGTTTTAAGAGTCGGATTGGAAAGTTATATAATAGACGGCAAACTTGCAATAAGAACAGGCGGCAGAGAGGAAGCGTTTGACATAGGGTTCGGTTATGAATTTTTGTTTTCAAACAATAAAAAACTTATTATAGATTACGCTTTGGAGATCCCTTTACAGGTTGAGGAATCTTACGGTTCTCATTTTTTTGGAATTTCTTTTAATTTTTAGTATAATTCTCGGGATGTTATTTTTTAGGATTGTCAAAAATATGAAAATAAAAAAAATATTGTTCGTTTTTTCGTATGTAATTCTGCTCTTTCCCGCCGTAGTTTGCGCCGGTAATATAGGTAAAAACACGTACGGTGTTTTATCTGAAAATTTTTCCGGCACCAGTTATGTGACTACAAGCCCTGATGATTATGTGAAAATGTTTATTTTTTCGGACTCATTTATAATTGATACTGTCTACGGCAGTTCAACGACAATCCCTACGCCGGAAGGAATGAAATTTATAAGGACGTATACAAAACCGGGAGTTACTCTCGGCTGGAGCGGCTGGGGAATATCTTTTGCAACAACGTCTGATGCGGCTATGCAGAGAGATATGTCCGCCTATTATCAGGGGAATTTAAAATTTGTAGTAAGATCAACAAGCACTGCTGCCGGCAATATGTCTGTCCGCATAAAAGTAAACGGATATGAAGTAGGAAAAACTCTAACAGAACTCGGTTTTGTTGCTAACGGAAATTGGCAACAATTGTCATTTCCTTTAAGCGGAGGCAATATTACACTTTCAAATCTTCAAAAAACAGATTTTATATTTATGGTTATTTATACTTCAAACGTATCTTCAGACGTAAAAGTTGACATTGACAATATCAGATGGGAAAAACAATCTATACCTACTCTTGAAGTAAAAATGAAAGACAGAGAAGGCGGTTCTTATACGGGCGATTTATCTTTTACCGTAGAACGCGGCGTTACAAAATGGCAGGTTGCCGATCAGTATTTTGAAGTTATGTTAAATGATTTGCCTATGTCTTCATCGGCTACAGCAAACGGATGGATTCAAATTTATACAGATAATACAAACGCTTCGGCAAGTCCCAGATATACCGGAATAATAGATGCTGAAAACAGTCCGGCAGGTCTTGTTGATGAGTCTACAACTACGGTTGTTTTACCGATGTGCTGGCGCGTTAATCCGAGAGAACCTTTGGCGTCTGAAGAACTTGTTATATATCAAAACGAAGGGATATTAACAAACACTCCCGGCGGCGGATATAAATGTTATTTGTGGATGCAGGATCTCGCTACTGTAGGATTTGATCCTGTTACCAATATGTATGCAAGAATTTGGAAACACGGAACAATAGCCGAAACAGATA
>JAQVEY010000222.1 GCA_028697515.1 Bacteroidales bacterium
ATCGGGTTATACGTTTTATAAATTAAACCATAATTAATTAACACTAGGTTTTTGAAACTTATATCATTATATTAACTTGCAAAGAAGAATTAATTCTAAACTAATTATAAGCAAGGTAATAACTACAAGTATTGACTCCGAAGGAGTCACACCTTTATAAAACAAACTGAAATCCATGATAAACCCGACCCCGAAGGTGGTCGTAAATAAAAATCGGGTTATACGTTTTATAAATTAAACCATAATTAATTAACACTAGGTTTTTGAAACTTATATCATTATATTAACTTGCAAAGAAGAATTAATTCTAAACTAATTATAAGCAAGGTAATAACTACAGGTATTGACTCCGAAGGAGTCACACCTTTATAAAACAAAATGAAATCTTTGATAACCGCGACCCCGAAGGTGGTCGTACTCAAACTATGGGTAAACAGCTAAACGATTTTTATCTAATTTCTTAGGAGAATTACCGAAATACTTTAATTAGAATCTTATATTCACAACAAAGTCAATATAGTCGGGAACAAAAGTAAACTCACTTTCCAAATCTCTCACGAAGTACAAATCGGGATCGAGTAAGTCCTGTTTAAGTTTGTGATAATAAACAAGCTCTGGAGCATACTGAACAGAAATAACACAATTAGGTGAGATATTTATATCAACACCAATAGTAAAATCCACACCAGCTTTAAGAAATCTAGTCTTTCTATAACCTACTGTTTCTGCATTAGCAGGATATGTCAGATTAACGTACTGTATTGGATATCCTGTAAATTCGCGTTTATAATGATAATAATATTCACCTGTATAGTGATAACCGCCAATTAATCCACCGCCAACATAAAACCGAAAATTACGATTAGGGAAAGCTGCTTCTAGTCCGAGTCTTGCATCGTATGAGTAAATATCATAATAAAACTTTCTAAAAACCATAGAATCAGCAATTACCGTTTCACCATCAATATCAATAGTATCAGTTGTTATCCTCATGATATCCACATTATCATTGTTTCTATAGAAACTGATATAATTTAAGCTCGTTCTCAAATTTGTATGGTCAAAATAGTGTTTATACTGTACAAATATTTTGGTATTGGGTAACCTTCCACCACCTAAAATTCCAAAAGCAGGATAAACATTCAATCCAATAAGATTTTTATTCAAAGTATCAACATAAGTTGAATCATTATCAAAAACAACAGATTCTGTTTCATTTTGTGCCTGAATAGCAGTCATACTAATCAGAAATAAAAATATTGCAAATATCTTTTTCATACTCATTTTATTTTAATACAAAGTTAACTAAATTTATAACGAATAAAATACTGAATAGTTGTTTTTACAATTTAATTCAAAATTTATCTTGCTAAAGAAATTAAACTAAATAAAATACTATTTTTGACACAAAATATATAACAAAATTTAATTTATCATGAACGTAAAGTTAAGATTGATTTTAATGAATTTTCTCCAGTTTTATATCTGGGGATCATGGTTGATTACACTTGCTAATTATTGGTTTGGCACAAAAGGATGGGATAGCTCTGAATTTGGAGCAGTGTTTCTTACCTTAGGAATAGCGTCTATCTTTATGCCTACACTTACCGGTATTATTGCCGACAAATGGCTGAATGCAGAAAAATTATACGCAATTTTACATATTCTTGGAGGTATAACAGTATTTTGTTTTCCATTAATACAAACTCCGGGAGGTTTCTTCTGGATAATGTTACTTGCGATGACATTTTATATGCCTACCATTGCTTTGACAAATACCGTTGGATATAATGCACTAAAGCAAAAAGGATATGATGTAATAAAAGACTTTCCTCCTATCAGAGTTTGGGGAACAATAGGTTTTATTGCAGCGATGTGGGTTACGAACTTAACAGGAAATAAAGCTTCTGAAAATCAGTTCTACTTTTCAGCCATTGCATCCATTATTTTAGGGATTTATTCTTTTACATTACCAAAATGTCCACCTCAGAACAAATCAGCAAAAGGAGCTTCATTTGCAAAGATGTTAGGCCTCGATGCATTTAAGCTGTTGGCAAATTACAAAATGGCTTTATTTTTTATATTTTCTATGTTACTTGGAGCATCTTTGCAGTTAACAAATATGTATGGTGATGTTTTTCTAGACGAGTTTAAACTTATCCCACAATACGCAGACTCATTTGTAGTTAAATATTCTACAATCATTATGTCAATATCGCAAATATCAGAAACGCTGTTCATACTAACCATTCCTTTCTTTTTAAAACGATTTGGTATCAAAAAAGTAATGTTACTAAGTATGTTTGCCTGGGTACTAAGATTTGCACTATTTGGTTTTGGCAATCCAGAAGGCGGACTTTGGATGATTATTCTTTCGATGATTGTTTACGGAATGGCTTTCGACTTTTTCAATATTTCGGGTGCTTTGTTCGTGGAAACACAATGTGATTCCTCATTACGTGCTAGCGGACAAGGGTTATTTATGATGATGACTAACGGACTTGGAACAATTATCGGTGCTTATGGTAGCGGTCTTATTATTGAAAAGTTTTTTATCTTAGAAAACGGTAATAGAGACTGGCCAAATATATGGATTGCTTTTGCTTCCTATGCATTGATTGTTGCAGTTCTATTTGCAATACTGTTTAAACACAAACACGAACCTGAGAAAATAGTGAATATACAGCATTAGTGGATTCTAGAAATTATATCATAATGTAAATAAAAAAAGCAGAAAATAGATTCTGCTTTTTTTATAATATTATTACAAAGGGAACTTTTATTCCCTAAAAACTAACACTATTCTTTATCCTTATCAGCTTCATCAGATTTCTTTCGTCCACCTTTTGCCAATAAGATAACTGGAATTGCTATTATAAGTATTAAAACAATCCCCATAATTAGACTGGTCTTATCCATAAATTACATTTTTGATTATTTATAAAATTTTAAAGGCTTTAGCCATATTTCGCTCTGAGCGAAATCAAACTCAGAAGAAAAAATGGAATGGATAAATTTTCTCAAAATCTTTGAAGATTGTAATATGATTTAGTTTATTGAGATAAGAAGAAAATGAATAATAAGGAATATTCGAAACTCTAGTTATAACATTTTTGATCCATTCTGTTTTTATTAATAACTTAAGGTCATATTTTACATTCTTATATAAGTATCGACATGCTAGCTTTGATTCGTATAAATTGAATTCTTTGATTGCATACTCTTCAAAATATGTTTTATTAAGTTCTTCAACTGAAATATTATACCAATCTACAGAACTGTACCTATATATGTTACTGCTAACAATAACAAGACACGCAGCTAAAAATAACAATATATATTTCTTTAATCCACTCAATTTTTCCAATCGTTTAAAACATTAAGTTGTAATAAATCTTCTTGACCTATGGATGCCAACCATTACTGATTGAATTACCGAAAATATCAATATATGTACAACCTATTGAAGTAATCTCAGAATAATTGACCGGGTCTTCAAGTTTTACATCATAATAATCATAACCATAATCAATTGAGGAATACAGTGAAGTTACTATTTGCTCCAGAAAATTGCCATTTTCGCCACATATATTTATATCAATCCCACTTGCAAGAATATTTCTTGGCTCAACTGGTGTTCCATCTTTAAACTGATATGAAAACAAAATGTTTGTAACCTGATTCTGGCTGTTTGTAAGCAAAGTTACCACGGGTATAACCCGATACTGATCTGAACTTACAAAAGAACAATGAAATAGAAACTCTTTATTATCAATATGCAAAGTATAAGTCCCAGTAGGAAAAGAGTCTATTCCTAGAGAATGAGAATTAAACCAAACTTTGAAATAAGAATTATTTGAATATCCCTCACCATCTAAATTCAAATTAATTGCTGAATTCTCTTCCGGTCCTGTAAGCCATGAATTCGTTGGTAAACTATTATCAGAAGACGAAATCCATTCAATAGGTCCTTCAATAAAAATTGAATATCCAAACTCCGATGAATCTTGTTCTTCGATTATGGGCTGTTGAGTATCGCTCAATCCCCATCTCCCTCCAGAACAACTTGTGCCAAATGTAATATCTATTCTTCCATGTTGCAAAATATCGAGTTCACCGTCATTACTCATATCAACATTTCTAGACAAAGCTTCGTAATAGGAACCCAACTGTTGCATATATTCAATTTCTTCATTAGTCAAAACAATCTGGTTTTGAATAGGATTGTTCGATGGTATTACTTTATAACCATCAAGTATAAGCTCGTCAAGATTAATATCTGACAAGTCTCCACTATTTGAAACAAGTGGCAAGAAATTTAGATCTCCAGAAAATAAATTACCGATAAATTTATTGTCATCTGTTAAAAAAGCTAAAGCAGTTGCGGTGCCTAATGGGGCATTACCCGAAAAACTACCGTCACTTTTAATATTTACTAAATCGTAATCCCTACCAAAAAATATCAAAACTTTAGTAGCTTCATCCAAAGTATACGGATTGTCTGTTGATCGTGTAGCAAGACTTCCTCCATTTTTCGAATTATTGATTTTTCCTTTAATTTTTACTTTTTTAATAAAAAACGGTTTATCATCGTTGCAAGAAGTAAAAACAATTGTCATGATAATGACTGTTGTAAAGCAAATAAAAATCCAAAAGCATTTTTTCATTACTGAAGAATATTAAAATTACACAACATTTTTTTTGATTAATTATACTGTAGTTCTGTTTATTATATAACATTTTATTTATGTAAAAGTAATACTATTATTGATATTCGATATAGTGGGATATAGATTTTTTTTACATTTCTACTTAGTCAATCCTTAATAACCCCAAACTATGGAAATATTTTTTATTTGTAGAAAATATTTGAATATAAAAACGAAGCCAAAGAATTTCTTCTTTGATTTTTCTCAATAATCCCCCAAAATTAAATCCTGCAGCAGCTAAATTTGCATTAATTTCGTTACCAATAATGCCTTTCAGATAGTTTATTTCCATTCTGCAATCTTTTTTTAAATGTCCTATTA
>JAQVEY010000223.1 GCA_028697515.1 Bacteroidales bacterium
TATGATTCCGAATTTCTTATACCAAAAATAAGAATAACCGCAGATTTTTCATATTTGCCTGATCAGGCTCTCGATTTCTTTGGTTTTAATGGATATGATGCAGTTTATAATGTTACTTACAAGGATGCTACATCTGCAGATTATAAAACACGAATGTTTTATAAACATTTAAGAAATATTTGGAGATTTAAACTTGATTTTCAGGGTTCAACAGGTTTGGAAAATTTAAATTGGGTACTCGGATATAATTTTATGGATATCGAAATAGGTACGGTACCAATTGATAAACTGAACGAAGGTAAGGATTCTATTGACATGTTACCTGCCGTGAACAGTCTATTTGACAACTATGTGGAGTGGGGAATAATCAAGCCTGAAGAAGCCACAGGAGGATTACATAATAGTTTAAAAATAGGCTTAGTGTATGATACGCGTGATAACGAACCCTGTCCAATGAAAGGAGTGTGGTCAGAAGTTGTATTATTTAATAGTTTTAGTGAGAATTATACTTTTGGAAAACTTGCATTAACACACAGACAGTATTTTACTATAGTACCAGATGATTTATCATTTGCATATCGTCTTGGTTATCAGGGGGTTATATACGGCGATGCGCCTTTTTACCTAATGCCTTATATGATTTATTCGTATATGCCTTCTTCTACTGTTGATGGTTTGGGGGGTAGTAAATCTGTGAGAGGTATGGTTAGAAATCGCACAGTAGGAAAGGGGATGGTTTTCGGTAACTTTGAGTTCAGATATAAGTTTGCAAGATTTATTTTCCTTAAGCAGAATTGGTATGCAGCAATTAATCCATTTTTAGATGTAGGAATGGCAATTCAAAAGATCGATATTGACAAAACTGGTATTCCTACTGATGTTGACCAAAGTTTATATTTTGCTTCTGACAAAGAAGTTCCACATTTAACCTATGGTTGTGGATTACATTTAGCTATGAATCAAAATTTTGTAATTGCTGCAGATATTGGTTTTCCAGTTAAAAAAGATGATGGGAAAATGGGTGTGTATATTGGAATGAATTGGTTATTTTAGTAAATATAATTCCGATAAAATACCAAATATTTTACATATAAAAAAATATCTCACATTGCAGAAAAACCTCTAGAATTTTAATACTTAAATACAAAAAAAGCTGCCAAAACAAGAGGCAGCTTTTTTATTTTGTGTTAGTTATATGTTTAGTTAACTTTAAATTTAATATCACCCTTTTCGAAAAAAGCAATGATTTGATTTATTGCAGCAATACCTGCGTTAATATTTGCTTCTTCGGTTTGAGCTCCCATTTTTTTAGGAGTAAATACGTATCTGTTTGGGAATTTTTCTTCAAAGATATGAGCACATTCTGGAGCTATATCTGATAAATATTTAAAATCAGGTCTTTCGCACATTATTGCAATTAAACTATCTTCATCAATAACTTCTTTTCTTGCAGTATTAATAAGAACAGCATTTTTTTGCATAAGACCCATTAAATTTTTATTTATTGATTTTTTAGTCTTGTCGTTTGCAGGGATATGTAACGAAATATATTGACAATTTCTATAAAGATCTTCTACAGAGTTAACAGGAGTAATCCCATCTGCTTCAATATCACTATCCTTAATAAAAGGGTCAAAAGCAAAGAGTTTCATTCCAAATCCTTTGGCTATCTCAGCAACATATTTTCCTACATTTCCATAAGCATGAATTCCAAGAGTTTTGCCTCTAAGTTCTGTTCCTGTTTTGCCGTCAAAACCACCTCTAGCAGAATATAACATCATAGCAAAAGCCAATTCGGCAACAGCGTTCGAATTTTGTCCTGGAGTGTTCATGGCAACAATATTATTTTCTGTTGCTGCTGTCAAATCAATATTGTCAAAACCTGCACCGGCTCTTACAACAATTTTAAGATTTTTAGCTGCTGCTAGAACATCTTTATCTGCAATATCACTTCTGATTATCATTGCATCAACATCAGCAACTGCTTTAAGTAACTCTTCTTTTGAAGCGTATTTCTCAAGTTTAACAACTTCGTAGCCTGCATTTTTGCCTATGTTTTCAATACTTTCAACAGCCTCTTTAGCGAAAGGCTTTTCTGTTGCTATTAATACTTTCTTCATATCTAATTGATTTAAAGTTTACAAATTTAGTTTAGCAAAGATATTGAATAGGAAGTAATTTTCAAACACTTTTAATATATTATAAAACAGTTTTGCAATTTTTCACGTTACTGGAAGTCTTTTTGTGCTAATATTACTTATTTTTTTTAGATAAAGCTAAATATTATATTATCAAAATATCATTAATACTCAATGAAAATATCAAGGCTTTCATAGTATTTTATAATAAGCCTAAAATATTTATTTTTAATAAATTTATAATAACAATATAAATATTTATATATATATTTGAATCTTGATAATTGTTTAAAAAAAAGTGAATATTAAATGACTCGCATTTTTGAACACGACCAATTCGGATAAAAACTACTTTTCATTTTTTTATCTTTTTCCTAAAGATAAAACACTAAATACAAATTAGCAAAGTTCTTAAATTACAAATCAAATTTCTTATTATTTAAAATTTTTAAAAGTGCGGAGTCAGCACGATAAACACTGACAATTTTTATGAAAACTATATTCTTATTTTTATTGGTTTTATGCACAGCAGCAGTTATTAGTGCTCAAACGCCAGTTGCACCAGCTGGTAGTGGAACAGAGATTGATCCTTACCAGATAACAAGCCTTGACAACCTTTATTGGATGTCAATTACTTCAAGTTCATGGGATAAATATTTTGTGCAGACAAACGACATAGATGCGTATTCAACACATTCATGGAATAGCGGAGCAGGATGGGATCCAATTGGGTATGTTAATGGAGAAACCGACTATTTAGCTTTTACAGGTTCGTATGATGGAGGAGGTTTTGTAATTGAAGCTCTTGCTATAAATAGACCTTCGGAAATGTTTCTTGGCTTCTTTGCAATTATTGAAAATGCAAATATCTCTAATTTATTTTTTTCTGATATTTTGATTGTCGGGAATGAGATTATTGGTTCTATAGCAGGTTTTAACTTTTCATCCGAAATTATTGACTGTTATGTGGGTGGAGAGCTAGAAGGAGCAAATGATGTGGGAGGTTTAATTGGGCGCAACGAAACTGGACTCGAATATTTATATTCATGTGCATTCTTTGGAACTATTAATGGGTCGGGTGATAATATTGGTGGATTGGTTGGCAAAAACAAAGGAACTATTAGAAAATGTTTTGCTGATGTAGATATTTCAGGCATAAGAAACTTAGGATGTTTAATTGGAGAAAATGACGGTAGTACTGATAAAAGTAATGCAACAGTGGATAGTTGCTATACAAGTGGGCTTATTAATATTAACAGTGCAGATTTTTCTGGAAGAGCAGGAGGCTTGATTGGTGAAAATAAAGAAAACGCTATTGTTACCTACTGTTATAGCGATGCAAATGTTACTGGTGATGCGATGAGCGACAATCTTGGTGGACTTGTTGGATTAAATGATAATAATTCGACAATTAGCTATTGTTTTGCTGAAGGTAATGTAACTGGTGGAGGAAGCCTTGGAGGTTTAGTTGGTCAAAACTCTTATTCTAATGTTTACAATTCTTATACAAGAGGTAATGTTTCAGGAACACAGAATAATGTGGGTGGTGTTGTTGGTCGTAATACTGGTAGTGTTGAAAAATCTTATTCTACTGGTGTAATAACTAGCTCAGGAGGATGTTTCGGTGGAGTACTTGGAAGCAACGAAGATACTGGCTCAGCTAGTTTGTGTTTTTGGGATAACGAAACTTCAAGTGTAGGACTAGGCTGTGGATTCAACGGTGGTGGTTCTGTTGATATTACTGGAAAAACTTCGCTCGAGATGAAGACATTAGCCACTTATACAAATGCTGGGTGGGATTTTTATGGAGAAACAACTAATGGAAATGATGATAACTGGCACATTAGCAGTGTTATTAACAATGGTTATCCCTGCTTTAAATGGTATACTGACATTGTTGGTATAGAGGAAAATATAGATATAACCGATGGATTTAGTATGTTTCCAAATCCAACTAGCAATTTTTTAACTATTAGCAATAACACTAATTCAGATGAAAATGTAAATATTGTTATCTATACAATCTCTGGCGAAAAGGTGTTTATCGAGGAACTCGTTTCAATGGTGTCAAATATTGATGTTAGACATTTGTCAAATGGAATTTATATTCTTGAGATTAACTCTTCTTCATTTTCTCAAAGACAAAAAATTATTGTACAAAAATAAATAAACCTAAAAAGTTAATTTATCAAATTTAAATAATGCAGGATTAAATATTTAATCCTGCATTATTTTAATGTTTAGTCGATTTTTTTATAAGAAATTCCACATTAAACTTATTTTTCTGTTTTAACTGTTTCTTCAGTTTCTGGCTCTGTTTTTTCAGCTTCTGGCACTTTTTCTTCAGCTTTGATGTTGTCTTTATGAAGAATGTTCTTTTCTATTAAAGTATTGTACCAGTTTACCAGTTTCTTTATATCAGAAACATAAACTCTGTCCTTATCATAATCGGGTAGGATTTCGGTCAAGAAGTCTAAAAGCTCTTTATTGGTTGCTTTGGTTGATAATACCTGTTGACCCTGATGTTTTTCAAAGACTTTAATAAATACTTCACGTAAAGCAACATCTTCGTCATAAGTGTAAATTGCAACATCCTCGAGAGTAGAAATTCTTGATGTTGAAAAGGCAGGCATTCTTTTTCCTGTTGTAAGAGATTCTACGATTACATTGTTTTTTCCCTTGGAGACTAATTTATAAAGTCCCTGCTGTCCTGCAATTGCTAAAATTCCGTCTAAAAACATATAATTAAATTTTAAGGCACAAATGTAATATTTGTTATTAATACTAAAAAAAAAGATTAAAAATAAATCAAAATTAATGCAACAATTAGAGTTTTATGTATTGTTAATCAATTGTTGTAAGCAAAATTAGGATTTCCC
>JAQVEY010000224.1 GCA_028697515.1 Bacteroidales bacterium
TCAGATTGTAATCGTAAGATTTCAGCTTAATTCTAATTTTTTGATTCATACTAATTATGTTATTATTAAAAAATAAACTTTCTACTATTTACCAATTCTTCTAATGTCTCAGAAGATACTCTTTCATAATGCGAAAATTCCATACTAAACATTGCTCTACCTGAACTTAATGTACGCAATGCAGTAACATACCCGAATTGTTCAGCCAGAGGTGCCATTGCTTTAAGGACTCTATGCATACCTTTATGTGTCATCCCTTCTATTGAAGCACGACGACGATTTAAATCTGCATTGATATCTCCTAAATATTCGTCTGGAGTAACAATTTCTAACTTCATAACAGGTTCAAGTATGGTACTCTTAAGTTTTCTTGATACTTCTCTAAAACACATACCAGCAGCAATCTGAAAAGCCAAAGGATCGCTATCAACACTGTGATATGAACCATCAATAAGCTCAACTTTCATACTGTATACTGGATAACCTCCTATGGGGCCATTCATCATCGCTTCCTTAAAACCTTTCTCAACAGCCTGAATATACTCTTTAGGCAATTTACCAGAAGTAATTTTATTAATGAAAACTAAACCAAAAACATCTTTATCGTTAACAGTTCCAATATTTACTGTAATATCGGCAAATCTGCCCTTGCCTCCACTTTGCTTCTTAAAAATATAATTGTAATTATTAATGGTATCAAGAAACTCTTCTTTATAATTAACTTGAGGTTTACCTTGATTCAATTTCAATCCATACTCTCTTATCAATCTATCAACAATAATTTCGAGATGCAATTCTCCCATACCATTAATTAATGTCTGTCCTGAGACTTCATCATATCTAATTGTAAATGTTGGGTCTTCCTCAGCCATTCTGTCTAATGCCTGATTCAATTTTTCAACATCAGCCTGACAATACGCTTCTACCGCAACAGATATTACTGGCTCTGGAAATTGCATTTTATCTAGAACTACAGGTTTATTTTCATCACATAAAGTGTCTCCTGTAATAATATCTTTAAAGCCAACAATTGCACAGATATCTCCTGCTTCAATCGTTTCGATCTGTGTTTGTTTGTTTGAGTGCATTTGGAAAATTCTTGTAACTCTTTCTTTCTTTCCGCTACGAACATTAAAAATCATTTGTCCAGTTTTTATCTCCCCACTATAAACTCTTATATAGGCAAGTCTGCCAACAAATGAACTCGATGCAATTTTAAAACACATTGCAGAGAGTGGTCCATTCGGATCTGGATTACGATAAACAATTTCTTCCGTTTTTGGATTATGTCCTTCAATCGCTTCTACATCAACAGGAGCCGGTAAATAATCGCAAATTGAATTTAATAATAATTGCACTCCTTTATTTTTAAATGCCGAACCGCATAATACGGGAACATAGTTTCCGTTTATAACAAGCTTTCTTAAAAGATTCTTAAACTCTTTAACCGAAATTTTTGATCTGTCTTCAAAAAACCTTTCGAGCAAAGTATCATCACTCTCAATAACCGTTTCTATAAGTTTCTCGCGAAAATCAAAAACTTCACTTTTTAAATATTCTGGAACATCCGTAATATTGTAATCCACGCCCAAAGACTGATCTTCTTTATCCCACAAATAAGCTTTCTCTTCAATCAAGTCAACTACTCCAATAAAGTTTTCTTCCTCACCAATCGGCAATTGCATTATTAGAGGTTTTGCACCAAGTTTCTCTTTTATTTGTTCAACCACCCCAATAAAATCGGCACCAGATCTATCCATCTTATTTATAAATGCTAATCTAGGCACATTATATCTATCGGCCTGATGCCATACTGTTTCACTTTGAGGTTCTACTCCACCCACAGCACAAAACACTGCAACAGCACCATCAAGAATCCTTAATGAACGTTCTACTTCAACAGTAAAATCGACATGTCCTGGAGTATCAATGATATTGATTTTATACTTCTCATTATCATTTTCCCAAAATGTAGTAGTAGCAGCAGAAGTTATGGTTATACCTCTTTCCTGCTCCTGCACCATCCAATCCATTGTTGCTGTTCCCTCGTGCACTTCACCAATCTTGTAATTAACACCAGTATAATACAAAATGCGCTCAGTAGTTGTTGTTTTACCAGCATCTATATGAGCCATTATGCCTATATTTCTAGTATTTACAAGATTAAAACCCATGAGAAAAAGAAATTAAAACTTAAAGTGTGAGAAAGCTTTATTTGTTTCAGCCATTCTGTGAGTGTCTTCTTTCTTTTTATATGCAGCTCCTTCAGAGTTATATGCTGACTGTATTTCTGCTGCAAGTTTTTCGGCCATTGAGTGTCCACTACGTTTGCGAGCAAAAGAAATCAGCCATTTGTGACTTATTGAAATTTTTCTATCTGCACGTATTTCGGTAGGTACCTGAAATGTTGCACCACCAATCCTACGACTCTTTACTTCAACAGATGGTGTAATGTTATCCAGAGCTTTTCTCCATACTTCTAATGGAGCATCTTCTGAATCTTTCATTTTTTTACCCACGATTTCTAAACAATCATAAAAAATCTTAAATGAAGTCGATTTTTTACCATCCCACATCATATCGTTAACAAACCGAGTTACTCTCGAGTCGTTAAATTTTGGATCGGGCAATATAGTTCTTTTCTTTGGTTTAGATTTCCTCATTTTATCTCTATTATTTTATTTTACTTTTTCGATTTTGCTGCTGCACCTTTTTTAGGTCTCTTTGTTCCATACTTTGACCGTCTTTGATTACGACCATCAACGCCTGCAGTATCAAGAGCTCCTCTTACTACGTGATATCTTACACCCGGCAAATCTTTAACTCTACCTCCACGTACTAGTACGATTGAGTGTTCCTGCAAATTATGTCCTTCTCCAGGAATATAAGCGTTAACCTCTTTCTGATTTGTGAGCCTTACTCTAGCAACTTTTCTCATTGCTGAATTTGGCTTTTTAGGTGTCGTAGTATATACTCTGGTACAAACACCTCTACGTTGCGGACAAGAATCTAATGAAGGCGATTTGCTTTTATCAATTGTTACTCGTCTGCCTTTCCTTACTAATTGTTGTATTGTTGGCATAAAACCTAATAAATTTAATTTTCTACTACTTTATAAATTTTTGGACTGCAAAGGTAGATTATTTTTTTTTATTAACAACACCTGTATTCATTTTTTTTATTATTTTCTGTTTTCAAGCCATTATTTTATGTTAATAACTAATTATCGTCCTCAAAACAGAGCTTTTTTTATCCTTTATTGTTTTTATAATTTTCCCAATTAATAGATTTTATTTCCCAAAATCTGAAAAAAAAACTATAAGATGAATACTTAAATATATAAATAAGGCACTATATTTGCAAAAAGTGACGAATTAAATTTGAAATTATGAAAAATTATATTGTATTAATAATTATAGGTGTAATTGCTATTGGATTATTATTTACTTCTTGCGATCCTAGTGGTCCTGATCCTTCAGAAACAGTTGTTGAAATAACATCAGACATTACGAGTCCAACAACCTGGACCGCTGACAAAGTATATATAATCAAAAAGGTCGATTTTTATGTTGAAAATGTTTTGACAATTGAAGCCGGAGCCGTTGTTAAATTCCCTCAGAATTATCAATTTCTAACATTGTCAGGCTCAGGGAAAATACTTGCTCAAGGAACGTCTGAAAAGCCAATAGTATTTACATCATACTTTGATGACAGTAATGGAGGAGACAGCAACGAAGATGGTGGCACAACCATTCCTGCGGCAGGTGACTGGGGAAATATTGATTTGAACGGGACAAATGGATCTGAATTTCATTATTGTAAGTTTTTTTATGGAGGATTTGGAACAGAATTAAGTACATTAAATCTTTCTGCAGGATCTTTAGCCACTATTAATCATTGTACGTTTGCTTATAATAGAGGCGGAATATCAAATAATTTCTATGTCGGAGCATTAAATGCAGATGGTGCAAATACTGAAACTACTATTTCAAACAACACATTTTACAACAACATTTTACCCTTATCAATAAAAGCTGAAATAAATATTGACAATTCTAATATTTTTACACGTGCTGAAAACACAACCCAATACAATGGCATTTTTGTTTCAGGGGCCATTTACAATAGTACATCTTGGCTAGAAGATGAGGTTGCATTTGTACTAACTTCATCAACAACTCAAATTAGTATTGGAAAAAATCTGACACTTGGTGAAAATGTAGTTATTAAGTTTGTTCAGGATGCCGAGCTTACAGTTCTTTCAGGAGAGCCGTTCCTAATAAATCATGATGGTACAGGTGTTTATTTTACATCATTTAAAGATGATGACCATAAGGGAGACACAAATGGAGACGGATTAGCTTCATCTCCCAATATTGCAGACTGGAAGGGAGTTTTTCTTGATGAATATTCTGAAAAATTTGTTGGGTATGCAGAATGGGATAATATTTTATATAATGACCCAAATGCAGTTGTAAAATAATTTTAAAGGGCGAAAGCCCTTTTTTATTTCCATTTAAATTGAGTTATATTAACATTTCCTCCGCTTAAAATAACTCCCACATTTTGATTATGAAACAATTTGGGATTATTTAAGATAGCCGCCAGAGGAACTGCCCCAGAAGGTTCTACAACAAGTTTTAAATTTTCAAAAATCAGCTTCATTGCAGATATAATTTGTGCCTCTGTACACAAAGCAATATCATCTACATAGGCTCTAATAATTTCAAATGTTTTATCTCCTAACGAAGTTAATAATCCATCTG
This sequence comes from Bacteroidales bacterium, assembly GCA_028697515.1. GTDB lineage: Bacteria > Bacteroidota > Bacteroidia > Bacteroidales > ML635J-15 > Bact-19. The sequence continues at coordinate 4,767 of JAQVEY010000224.1, forward strand.
CTATTGTTTGCGGATTTGTTTGTGGTATAATATATCCTGATCTAAATGAACGATATGTATCATCTGCTTTCTCAGGCTCAGCACCTATTACATTTATGTTTTTTAAGATTGATTTTGCTGCAACAGCTGTTCCTGATAACAAACCTCCTCCTCCAACAGGTGCTATAATAACATCTGTATGCTCCTTGTTTTGAT
>JAQVEY010000225.1 GCA_028697515.1 Bacteroidales bacterium
TCTCTTCCAGATGATGGGCCTCCTACTCCATACCTTAACCAAGGATATTTCCATGAATCAAAATATGTTTCAATCTTCCAATGTTTTTTTGGATAAATCTCGGCTCCAATAAATAATCCTGATTCATTATATGGTTTGTTACCTTCTGAAAATGGTTGAGCAAACCGAGCCTGATAATCTGGGCGGAAATATCTATGAACTAAAGACATTTTAAATTCCGGAACAAAATCAATTACAGCTCCATTAACTGTTGCATAGCCAAGATTTTGGCTTACAGAGGTTTCTCCAAAAAAACTAATTTTATGTATGCTTAACAAATAATCAATACCAAAATTCATATTACTATTTCCCACCATATCAAAAAATCTGTAAGGAGCAGAATTGTCGCCCACTGGTTCCGAAAAATTATAATAAACTCCGGTTGCACCAAGTCTAAGTTTAGGTGTGTACCATGTTAAATTTGCCCCTGTTACAAACTCATTAATAGAATTTCTTTTAGCGATTTCAGAGGGTGTACGATGATAACCTGTTTCTAGAAAAGAGGTCACATACTGTTCTTCAGTGTCATATTCGATATCATATGTCGTATCAACACTTCCGTCAAGAGGCTTATATGAAACAAATTCAGTGAAAATTAAATTTTTATATTGTAAACTTATGGCCTCTCCCCTAAAAAAGGCTGATTCATTAACGGAACTATATTTATTTACTCCACGAGCCTTTTTAATTATGTTTGTTGCCGATGATGTCTTTCCATAACTCATTCCCGACCACAATGTTAAACCCTGTCCAAATTGTGCTATATAATCACCGACAACAAGTTTTTTAACGATACCAATATTGTTTATTTGAAAATGTCCAGAATAGAAATCGAAACCATATTTCTGTGCACCTTTAAAAAATTGTTCACCATCATCCTTTTCGGCAGTTATTCCATAATACAATTTGTCCTTATAATTGTAGCTGTGTCTTAAATAAATTTTATCAGGACTACCTAAATATCTTGATTTGTCAGGATCAATTAACAATATGCTGTCAGAAATAGGAATATATCCGGCTTTTTCTTGCAGTAATCTTTGGTAACGTAACATAGTATTATGCCTACCATAAGTAAATATCTTTTGAAAATCCGTTTTAGATTTAGTCTCGCCATCACTAACAATAACAAAAGGTAAAAGTCGTTTTAACGTAATCGGATCAATTCCATCAACAAATTGCAATTCATACAAAGTACTATAATTGCCGAACTTTTTTCGGTAGTTTACTAAAGAAAATATTTGAAATTCAGTAAGAAAAATTAGGTCTGATAATTCTTCTTCAGTTGCAGTATTCAAATCAATGGGATCGTAATATAAGGTTTCTAATGATTGAAATAGAGTAGTATAATCAAGTTCCACATCGCTTGATGAAGCTATTTCTTCAATAATTTCATCCAAAGAAGAGATTGTTTCTTCCTGAGCATAAAGAAATGAAGCAGAAAAAACAAGCAAAAATGAACTTAATAATACTATTTTAAAACTCATAATTTATAGATAATTTGGGTGTAGATCCCAGAACTTCGTGATATGCGAATGCTAGGTCGAACCCAATTTTATTTTTATTTCCGAACGAATTATTATATCCCAACCCAAAGGAATACTCTACAGGAGCTAGTGCTAATCCTGCTCTTAAAGCGAAATCCTCATTTAACAGATACTCAATACCAGTTTTAAATACAGGAGTGTCTCCATTAATAGCTTTGCCTGTTTCTAGTGACAATAAAAGACTTTTACTGAACAGATATGATAAGCCCAATCTAACTGCAACAGGCATTTTTAAATCAGAATCTTCAAAATAAGATAGATTTAAAGGATTAAAAATATATGCACCAATAGAAAGATTATCGTTAGGTTTTGATAATATTCCCGCTTCGAAAGTTACAGAGTTAAGATTTCCATAGTAATCAGATTGTCTGACAGAAAAATAATTAACTTGCAAACCCATAGAGAAGCCTTTAAAAAGCTGTTGAGAGAAACCGAGTGCTATCTTATCTGATTGAAATAAGCTATATCCGAAATGAGAAAAACCAAATCCAATATTGCCACCAAATAATGGAGAAGAAAAAGCCATAGCCCCATAGCCAGTTTCTTTCATCAGGAATCTATTTTCATAGAATAATCCGACTGCCTTATTGCTTAACCAACTATATGCGGCAGGATTATTAAAAACAGCCCAAGTATCCTGATTTGTAATTCCAGCATTGCCCATTCCGGCAGCTCGTGCTCCAGCGACATAGCTTATAGATTGTGTGTATCCTGAAAACCAAAATACAACAAAAAATATTATGAATATGATTCTTTTCATTAGTATATATAAGTATTTAAATCACTCTGTAATCAAATTTATACTCTTTAAGTTCTTCGTTTGCTGTTATAATCTTTTCCTTAAGAGTTTCCTTAAAAAGTGCAATTATTGAGGCTAATCTTGGGTCTCCCGTAGCGATCATCTGAGCTGCGAGAATAGCTGCATTTTGAGCACCATTTATTGCAACAGTTGCAACTGGAATTCCGGGAGGCATTTGCACAATTGCCAACAAAGAGTCCATTCCATCAAGAGAAGCACTTATCGGAACACCAATTACAGGAACATTTGTCATAGCAGCAATGACACCACACAAATGTGCAGCCATACCAGCACCTGCTATTATTACTTTTATACCCCTCGATTCTGCATTTTTGGCAAATTCTTCAACTTCCTGAGGTGTACGATGAGCTGATAATGCATGTATTTCAAAAGGAATTCTAAATTCATTCAATTGAATTGCAGCCTTTTCCATTATTTTCCAATCTGATGTGGAACCCATAATTATGCTTATAACAGGTTTCATATTTTTATGTTTAACAAATTAACATTGTAAAAATACACAAGTAATTCTTATTTTTGTTGGAAAATTCAATTTTTATTGATTTTTTTGTTATTTATGTTTATTATTCTATCTGATATTTTATAAACCTAATAATTAACGAAAACAGTATGGAGCAAATAAAGGTTCATGATAAATACTTTGAAATTTTCATTTCTCAAGAAGAAATTGAAGAAAGGATATTGAAACTTGCAGAAAAAATGAATCTAGATCTAGTAGATAAAAAGCCTTTATTTCTAGGAATACTTAATGGTTCGTTTATGTTTGCTGCAGAACTTTTTAAGAATCTAAATATAGATTGCAGTATTTCATTTTTAAAGCTAGCTTCTTATCAGGGCACATCTACGTCAGGCAATATAAAGCAACTTATTGGTTTAAACGAAGACCTTAGCGGCAGAACTGTCGTAATTATCGAGGATATTATTGATACAGGGATAACAATGGAAAATATTGTAAAACAAATCAGGGGATTTAATCCTGAACAGATTTTAATATCCAGTTTACTTTTAAAACCTGAAGCTTATAATAACTGTTATCCTGTAAATTACTGTTGCTTTGAAATACCTAATGACTTTATTGTAGGTTATGGCTTAGATTACAATGGATTTGGAAGAAATTTAAAACATATTTATAAAATAGTTAAATAATTATGCTAAACATTGCATTATTCGGACCTCCGGGTGCTGGTAAAGGAACGCAGGCTAAGAAATTAGCTGAAAAATACAATCTTACATATATTTCAACTGGAGATATTTTAAGACATGAAATTGCTGAAAGTACAGAATTGGGTTTAGAAGCTAAATCAATTATTGAACAAGGCGGACTTGTAAGCGACGAAATAATTGTTCAAATAATTGAGAATAGTATAAAAATGAATCCTGACAGTAAGGGAATTTTGTTTGATGGTTTTCCACGTACTTATGCTCAGGCATATATTCTTGATGGCTTACTAATAAAGATGAATACTAAATTGTCGTGTTTATTAAGTTTAGAAGTGCCAAGAACAGAGCTTGTGAAAAGGATGATTTTACGTGCTGAAAAGGAAAATCGTTCAGACGATAAAAAGGAAATCATTGAAAACCGTTTAAGGGAGTATGAGCTTAAAACTGTTCCTGTTATTGACTATTATGACCAGCAAAAAAAATATTATCCAATTGACGGAATAGGAACTGTTGAACAGGTTTTTGAAAGACTTACAGATAGAATTGAAGATATTTTATCGCAGACATTACTAAATGTTGTTTTCTTTGGACCTCCCGGTGCAGGCAAGGGAACACAGGCAAAACGTATCGCCAAAAGATTTAATATGGAATATGTTTCCACCGGTGAAATGATAAGAAAAGAAGTTGCAAATCAAACTGAACTAGGAAAAATTGCAAAACCTTATCTGGAAACTGGCGATATTGTACCTGATGATGTGGCTATAAGATTGATAGAACGTAAAATTTCCGACCACAGAAATATTAAAGGCTTTATTTTTAAAGGCTTCCCTTCTACTCTAGTTCAGGCTTATATTCTTAGTGGTTTAATGAAGAAAAACGACACTTCGGTTTCATTAGTTATTGAGTTAAAGACATCAACATTACAGTCATTAAAACGATTAACGGCCAGATCAAAAACAAATAAAGCTAGAACCTACGACATGAATCCTGATACGATTATACATCGTTTAGAGGTTTATGAACAAAGAAGTGCAAAAATAGCCGAGTTTTATAAATTCCAAGATAAAATGGTCTCATTTAACGGTGATATAAATGAAGACGAACTACACGAACAAATTGCAAATACTATTATAAAAGCATTTAAGGAGATAAGGAAATAATAGGAATTCAATAGTTTTCTATCTGACTAGAAAACTTCTATTAAGTAGAGACTATATAAATTCACTATTGTCCGATAAAATTATTAATGCCACAGATTCACAGATTAAACTCTTGAAATAGATATGTCTTGATTATTCACATAGTGTAAATCATTCCATAAAAGCTCAGAAATCATTTTAACACAACTATATATAGAATTATATTCCTCTTAATTGATTACAAATGGCAATTAAC
>JAQVEY010000226.1 GCA_028697515.1 Bacteroidales bacterium
GATATTTGGATTGCTCGTCAAAGGAATTTAAAAATTTAATAATAAAGAAAGCATCGAATTTTGATTGTAGCCTTTTTTTGAATGATTGAATACTATTTGTGTTTTTTTTGCATTCATTTACTACAGAAAATAAATTATCTATACCAATATATTTGGTTACTTCATCAGGAATGGTTAAGTCTGCTATTTGGCTAATTGAATAAAGCTCATCATAAGAATTGAAGAATTCTTTCAAAATATTAAATAACTCAAAATTGTAAACTTTATATGACTTATCAGATATTATTTTACTTACTGCCGGTCCAGTTCCAAAAGGAACTCTGTCTGATATTCGTGGCGAAGGGAAAACTAGAGCTTTGTTAATCGTTCCTAGCTGTGTCATTTGTGTAAGTTTATGCAAAAAATAAAAATCTTCGCCACCCTGACGCTGAGACATTCCGCCTGCTTTGATGTATGATTTTGCTTTAACACAAAAACACGATCCAATAGTATGAATAGGATAGGGATAGCCTGAATATTTTAATGCAAGTCTGAAATATCTAAGGTATATCTCATATAATCTGCATGCCGAGATAATTTCATTTGAATAATTTTCAGAATTGAAATCATGTTGAAACTGTATTGTACATGCTCCTGACTTAGAATTGTTTTTGTAATAATCTTCAATTTCCACAAAATAATTCTTATCAACCAAACAATCAGCATCTAATGACACTATAATACCATCTGCATTATTGATTGAATTGAAACGCCTGACAGCTTCGTCCATACCTGTTTTGCGTGCATTACCAACTCCTGCAATTTTTTTTGGAGTGTTTTCGATATTGTGAATATATATATCAAAATTACTGTAAAATGATTCTTCTTTTTGTTTTTTTAACTTATTGTAAATCAGGCGGTTATTCTCTATTGATTGTTGCGAAGAGTTTTCTCCAGAATTTATAATGATAAGAATTTCTGTTTTGCATTTTGGGGATTGTGCTGAGTCCAGAGAATCAAGAGTTTGGAAAATAAAGTCATCATCGAAGCAAGGTATTACAACAATAATCCCTGTTTTTTTACAGGGATTATTAATAAATATTTTGGGAGATGAATTGAATCTGCAAAAATAATTGTCTGCAAAACTCATGATAGATTATTTTCCAGCCTGTGACTTAGCATATCTTTCATTGAGTTGGTCAAGTACTTCGCGGGTAATATCCATACCTGGTTCGGCGTATAAAATACTGCTTCCGGCAGCATTACCTAAAATTAGCATATAGCGACCATCTTTGTTGAATTCTTTAACAAAATTCATAACTGTATCGTAAAGTTCGGCATTCATTGCAGCTTGCTGTTCTAATAATTGATTTGTTAAATCTTCTTCAAGCTTTTGAATGTTTGTTTGTTCTTGCATTAATTCATTTTGTTGAGTTTCCATACTTGCCTGACTGATGAAGCTGCCCAGACGCATTTTTTCGGAAAACTCGTTATATTTTTTTTCAAATGATTTCATTCTTGATTCTAAATTGCCTTTTGCTTTGGCTTGTTCAGTCAAAAAATCTTCATTCAGCTTGATAGAATATTTATATTCCAGTAATAAAGTATCGAGGTTTATATAAGCAACGTTTGCAATTCCTGTCGAATCAACTGAAATTGAGCCTGAATTTTTTGTTGAGGAATCACTACCTGAATTATTTGATGTAAGTGAAATAATTAATACTACAATACTTGTTGCAAGAGCAATGCCGCTGGCAATGAGAGAAATCTTTACAAATTTTGAATTTTCCATTTTTAAGTAATTTAGTTTTGACAAATGTAGAGAAAAAAAATGAACTAATATAGATTTTTTAAATTCTTTGGGCTTTTTCTATCTTTGCATTAAAATTTAAATAATGGGAAGGAAGAAGTATCCGGTAATTGAAGATTTGCTGATAACTGACATAGGAGCGGAGGGAGTATCGATTGGTCGTCATGAGAATTATGTGATTTTTGTTAGGGGTGTGATTCCCGGAGATGTTGTTGATGTACAGCTAACCCGCACCCGCAAAGCTTATGCAGAATCTAAGCTAATAAGAATAAAAGAGTATTCTAAAGACCGCATACAGCCTTTTTGTTCTCATTTTAAAAATTGTGGAGGTTGTAAATGGCAGATGCTACCTTACGACAAGCAATTGTATTATAAGCAAAAACAGGTTTTAGATCAGTTTACTCGTATCGGAGGAATAAAAAATATAAAACTTAAGCCAATTGTAGCTTCTGTTGAAGATAAGTTTTACAGAAATAAGTTAGAATTTACATTTGCCAACAGGCGTTGGCTCGAAACACACGAGCCGGAGATGGAAAAAAATGACCGTAGTCTTGAAGGTCTTGGTTTTCATGTTCAGGGAATGTTTGACAGAATTATTGATTTGGAAAACTGCTATTTACAGGCAGAACCCTCTAATACAATTCGTAATGCAATTCGTGAATTCACAAGACAAGAAGGCTATGATTACTATAACAGTCGTTCACATGAGGGAATGATGCGAAATCTAATTGTTAGAACCTCTACGACAGGTGAATTGATGATAGTAGTTATCTTCAATAAAGATAAAAAGGATTTAATTCAAGCTCTGATGGACTTTTTGTCAGTAGAATTTCCACAGATTACTTCATTGCAGTATGTTATTAATACAAAATTCAACGATTCAATTTATGATCAGGAAGTAGTATGTTTTAAAGGGAGGGATTATATTTACGAAGAAATGGACGGACTGAAATTTAAAATTGGTGCAAAATCATTTTTTCAGACTAACACAGAACAGGCACTTGCACTATATAAAAGAACTTTGGAATTGGCTTCTGTAAACTCAAATGATATTGTTTACGATTTATATACTGGAACTGGCACAATTGCAAATTTCGTTGCTCAACATTGCAAAAAAGTTATTGGAATTGAATCAGTACCTGAAGCAATTGAAGATGCAAAAGTAAATTCTGTGATTAATAATATTTCAAATACTGATTTTTATGCCGGCGATATTAAGGATTTGCTTAATATTGATTTTATAAACAGAAACGGAAGTCCTAATGTAATAATTCTTGATCCACCGAGGGCTGGCGTTCATGAAAATGTGATAAATGTAATAAGAGAATCTGCACCTGTAAAAATTGTATATGTAAGCTGCAACCCTGCGACTCAGGCAAGGGATATATCAATGCTTTTGGATATGTATGAGCTTGCAGAAGTTCAGCCTTTCGATATGTTCCCACATACGCATCATGTTGAGAATGTGGCATTGCTAATAAAGAAATAAGAATATCCTACTGTTTAGGTATAAATAATTTTAATATTCTGATTATCAGTATATAATGTTTTATTTGTAAGTAATAACATCTTGTAATCAGTAGAAAAAATAATGCAATTATAGAAATGAGAAATTTAGCAGTATTGAGCAATCTGTTTTAAAACTAAACTCTAAATATTCAGCGTGTTCTTTTTCATTTTGATAAATCTCCCCAGTGAAGTGGTATCAAAAATGTGAAAAGTAGCAGGTAAAAATGGAGTCGAACAAAACAGAAAGCATTCTTCTTCACCATGTATTTTAATTTTGTAAGAAACTGGTATTGTGAAGATTATTTTTTTTATACTTTCAATTTGATTCCAGTTATATGTTTTTGTTTCATTTGATTTAAAAACAGTAATACTCTCGTCATTCATTTCCACATATTGAAGTTTGAGTCCTATTTTAAGCCACATAAATACTGACAGTGAAATAATCAAGAATGATACAATAGTAATGACATAGAATGGTATGTCTCCTGGTTCTCTGGTGGAAACATCAGACCAATAAATAAATGCCTGAAGCCAAACAATAGTAACAATAACAGCGGGCAGTATTCCGCCATACTTAAAAAGATAGGTGCTTTTTTTATTGCTACTATACATGTATTGTTATTTATTTTTTTGCAATATATAAAATTTCTTTAGCATCAAGTCTAAATTTTTCAATTAATTCAGAAGTTAAATAATCTTTAATATCAAAATTTTCGACAATAAAACCAGCTTTTTTAAGTCTATCTGGATAATCCAGTCCATGCCAACGCACATGGTCGTACTGACCAAATATTTTCTCACGATCTTTCGGATTAGTAATGCTTAAATCTTCGTGAGTCTCTTTATAGTTATAATTTATTGGTACTTGTAAAATTGCTTTACCTCCAGGTTTTAGGATTCGCAAGATTTCTTTCATTGCTTCAATATCATTTTCGACATGTTCGAGCACATGGTTGCAAATAACCCAGTCGTAGATGTTGTTTTCTAAAGGAATTTTCATAATGTCGAAATGTAGGTCAGCAATAGGAGATACCATATCAGCAGTAGTATAGTCAAGATTTTTTGCAGTTTTAAATTTCTTCAAAAAAGGTTGTTCAGGAGCAATATGTAGTACTTTGAAATTGTTTTTAAAGAAATCTGAATAATCATTAAGATATAACCACATCAATCTGTGTCTTTCAAGAGAAAGACAAACAGGGCAGAGGCGGTTTTCTCCGGCTTTACTTCCATAAGGTAACATTTTCCTAAAAGTATTACCACAAACAGGACATTCTACCTTGTTTCCCCAATAAAATGGTCTTACCAAGAATGAAAAAAGCTTCGAAAATCTTATAAGTAAAGGCCTGGGAATATGTCTGACAAAAAATCGTATAAGCTTTCTCATTCTAATTCTATTTTCTCTGTTTCGTCTGAATCAACTAAAACTTTTACAAGATAATTTGAAAAAACATACCAAATATAAGTCTTTATATTTTCATATCCCATTTTTTCTAACAGACTCGCATATTCTTTTGTTTGTCGAATGTATTTTTTGTTTTCATCGAACCCAAATTTGTAATCAACAACAATTGTTTCATTATCTGAAATCATTATCCTGTCAGGTCTTCGGATATTTTGACTTTTTGTGATTATTTCAGCTTCGTTT
>JAQVEY010000227.1 GCA_028697515.1 Bacteroidales bacterium
AAGAAGCTTTGACAGAGATATAAATTATAATACAGGGAGTGTTGTATATGCTCCAGCGGGAAATGTAACAGATCAGGAGACCCCGAATTCACATTTAGAAACTATCTCTTTTGCAAACATCGAAGATAAACCTGTATTCCCAGGAGGATATGAAGCCTTAATTAAATTTATTGAAGAAAACACTAATTATCCTGAATCTGAAGATAATCTTGATGCATCAGTAAAAATTTTGGTGTCGTTTGTTATCGACACAGCGGGTTACGTTACTAATGTCAATGTTTTAAAAGGACTAAATCCTGAATATGATACAGAAGCGGTAAGGGTTATAAAAATGCTGCCACGTTGGACACCGGGCAAATTAAACGGAAAACCTGTAAATGTTTCTTTTGTTTACCCTGTTGATTTTAAAAACTATTAATACATTAACAAGTCCTCGGTTGCTTCCTCTTAAATAATATTCTTTTCTTTTTTACTGGAGCAACATTATTATATTTTTCGGCAGCACATATAAGATACGAATTCAAAGGCATGTCATTAACCGACAAAGCATCAGTGCCATTAGTTGCCCATTCTAAATTAAAAGAAGCCAAAGAAATTGCTGATGGTAAAAAATTATTTTTATTTTTAGTTCCAGACTCGTACATGCAAAATATTGTTCCATCTTTACTAACCGCCAGATCAGAATAACCAGAAAAACCTGAATCGATTTCCTTATAAACAGGAAATGTTATTGCCTCGTCATAACTTATTCTTAATGTCAGATTTGACCTTTGTCTTTTGGGAGCTGCGTTATTGGTTGTTCCCCTTTTTAGGCTCCAAGGTGTCATACGGCTATCTGGGTTTACAAATAATATCCGGTTTTTGTCCTGAAAAGGATTAATAGAATATCTTATCAAACTTGCATGACAAATAGGCTCGAAAAAATTATCAGAATAAAACGGGCTTGAAAAATCTGAAATGCCATCAGGACTAACAGAAACAAGTCTTCTATAATTCTTTGATTCATTTCTCATATTAAACAAAACATCTCCGCTAGACAATTCTACACAAACAGTTTCGCTCGGAAATATTAAAGTGTCATTATTTGGCCCAATTATATCACCTAAAAGCCAAGATTTACCAAAATCATCGCTATACAACACTCCAGCAATAGATGGGTGGTGAGCTAAAGCAAAATTCAATGAATCAATTGCATTACTATTTGAAAACCAGATGGGAACAAGTATTCTGCCATTCGACAATTGAGTTCCGTGTCCGGGACCTGTAGCAACAACCCTCCATGAATATTTGGTTTTAAATCCTTCTAAAACATCTGTAATATTAATTGGCGTTTCCCATGACAACCCCTCATCAACAGTATAAGTATAGAAAATGCTATTATATCCTACAGTGTAAATTAAATGCACTTTATCTTCAAAATAATCAACAATCGGAACAGCATTAGAACATGTATTGTTACCCTTGTCAATCAAAACTGTTATGGGAGTCCAAGTTTCGCCAGCATCATAACTTGCCCTATACACAATATTTGAAGGATCCCAGTCTCCTCCCCTTCCTTTTCTGGCTTCAGAAAAAACAAGCAAATTGTCTTTTTGTGTAATAACAAGAGCTGGAATACGGAAAATAAAATAGCCTGAATTAACAGGATCAAACACCACCTGTTTGTTAAAACTTCCAAACTCTTGTGGCATCATCTTTACGGAAATCAGTAATAATATAAAAAAAACAATATATCTATTCATCAAAATGTATTTAAACTTGTACAAAAATAGAATAAATCTTCAACTACTAAAACAAATATAATCTTCACTCCAGCAGTTTTGATACATTATTTTAACTGTAAAAAAAACTTAATTACTAAAAAAAACTTTTTATAATAATTATTTTTTATTTTTGTGTCCGTTAAATTAGAATAATGCAGGAATCTGTTCAGGAAAATATTTTTAGTTCGACAAATCTAATTAGGGTAATCTCACAAAATAAAATAATCCTTTTAGCGATTTGTTGTATTGCATTTGTTTTTTCTATTGTTCTTTGTTTTTACATCCCACCAAAATATAAATCGACAGTAATTTTATTTCCGACCTCTTCTGGGTCCATTTCACAAGCCTTGATAACCGAAAGTCAGCAAAAAAAGGAAATCCTTAATTTTGGCGAAGAAGAAGATGTTGAACAACTGATGCAGGTATTATTATCTTCGGAGATTAGGAATAGAATCATAGAAAAATACGATCTTTTTTCCCATTATCGTATTAAGCCTGATTCAAAGTATGCCTTTACTCAACTGTATAAAAAATACGAATCGAACGTAAAGATATCAAGAACAGAGTATATGTCAATTAAGATTGAAGTACTTGACGAAAGTCCCGATACGGCAGCATTAATTGCCAATGACATTGCAGCTCTTGTTGACAGCTTATATGCTAAGATTCAAAAAGAAAGAGCTACAAAAGCATTTTATATAGTAGAGAAAGAATTTATTTCTCAAAAAAATAAAATAAAAGCTATTGAAGACTCCTTAAGTGTTTTAAGTAAGTTAGGCGTTATTGATGTGAAGTCTCAGAGCGAAATGTATAGCGAGCAACATGCAATTGCTATCGCCACTGGTAATGAGAGGGCAAAATTTGAAATTGAAAAAAAACTTGATATTTTAGCCACATACGGCAGTTCTCAAACAATATTATTAGAGCAAATGTTTGAAGAAGTTAAACAACTTGCTGTAATAGAGGCAAAGTACAGAGAGGCTAAGATTGATCTTGAACAGGATTTACCAAATACATATATTGTAAGTCCTGCGGAAGTGGCAGACAAAAAGCATTCTCCTATTTACTGGTTAACAATTAGCATCACTGTTTTTTCAACGCTTTTATTTTCAATTATTATACTTATTTTCATTGAAAAATACATAAAAAAAAAAGTCCGATTAGTTTCAAATCAGACTTAATAGAAGTAATTAAAAAAATTGAAATACCTAAATACGAAGTTATGGAAAGCTATTTTAAAACAAAAAGCATTTTTAAGCTGATTTTTAAATGGAAATGGCATTTATTAATATTGATGACCGTTGCCGGAGCCTTGGGTGCTTTATTTTCATCTTCATGGTTTATTGAACCTAAATTTAAGTCTAGCGCTGTAGTATATCCCGCAAATATAACACCTGTTTCTGACGAATCAGAAAGTGAACAAATGCTAGAGATTTTGCAGTCAGATGAAATAAAATTTAAAGTTATTGAAGCATTTAATCTATATGAGCATTATGGTGTTAGTAAGGACGAGAAAAACAATGTCTGGAAAATAATGAAATACTATAACGGAAATGTTAATATCACGAAAACGCCTAATGAGGCTATCATAATTACCGCCGTTGATAAAGACCCACAAATAGCATCAGATATTGTTGATTCGATAATCTGCTTTTATGATAAAAAAGTACTAAAACTTAATACTGATAAATCTGAAGAAATAGTAAAAATTTATCAAAAAGAGTATTTAAAAAAATTAGATGAAATTGATAGTCTTGGAAATATTTTAAAGACATACCGAACGGAGTATGGAATGTTAGATATGTCTGCCCAAGTTAAAAAATATACAGAAGCTATATATATGGGAAAGAGCCTTGAAGAGGCAAGGGAAGTTTTAGGTAATTGGCAGGAATTCGGCTCAGAGTATCACAAAAATGACTCTTTATTTTATTATGCCCTTTCCGATATGCACACATCTAAATTAGTTTATGAAGAAGCTATAAGAGATGCAAATAAGATTCAAACCTATACTCATGTAGTATCCAAACCATATCCTTCTGACAAAAAATCTTATCCTGTTCGTTGGCTAATTGTATTATTTTCTGTTTTAGGGGCATTTTTAGCTGGAACAATTATAATCTCTTTGATTGAAGGATATAAAAGTGATAAATGACATCCGAAACCAAATATAAACTTGCAGCGTTTTATTCACTTGCTATTCTCTTTATAATTACTAATTGTTATGTAATAATTAAAGAAGAAAGTTTTCTGTTCAATTTGGTACCCCTAGCTTTAATTGTTTTCATGGCTATTTTTCTTGCTCTAGATAAAATATTATTGTTTTCTGTTTTTCTAGTCCCTCTTTCGGTTCCATTAAAAACATTTTATTCGGGACTTGACTTTAATATTGATTTGCCTACCGAACCTATTTTTGTAGCAATATTATTAATCTTTCTGCTTAAACAATTTTTAGATCATGACTACGACAAATCAGTAGGAAAACATCCGATTTCGATTGCAATCTATATTTATTTAGGCTGGCGATTTGTTACAGTTCTTACAAGTTCGATGCCTATGGTTTCGGTAAAATATTTCTTAGCTTCACTTTGGTTTATTATTCCGTTTTACTTTCTCTTATCGCAGGTTTTTCGGAAAGAAAAAAATATAAATAAATTTTTCTGGCTATATATTATACCATTTTGCATAGTAATCACCTATACACTTGTAAAGCATGCAGCCAGAGGTTTTAGTCAATCATCGGCAAACTATGTGATGAACCCTTTTTACAACGACCACACTTCTTATGGAGCAATACTTGCAATGTTTATCCCTGTTTTAGTTGGTTTTCTTTTTAATAAAGAACTGAAAAAAAGTTTGAGAGTAATTTCTGGAATTGTTCTATCATATTTTGTTTTTGCTATTATTTTTTCTTATACCCGTGCTGCCTGGGTAAGTCTTATAGGAGCATTAGGAGTATATGTAATTCTTAAATTCAAAATCAATTATAAGATTGTCATAACATCCATTGTAATAGTTGTAGGTTTGTTTTTCGTATTTCAGGATAAAATATTTTTCTCCCTTGAACGAAACAAGCAAGATTCATCAACTAATTTAAAAGAGCATGTTCGTTCTATAAGTAATGTAGCTACAGATGCGTCAAATCTAGAGCGCATCAACAGGTGGAATTG
>JAQVEY010000228.1 GCA_028697515.1 Bacteroidales bacterium
GAGGCCTCTGGCTAAAAGCAGTGGCGTTTAGCGTGTGGACGAATTCTTTTTTTCCGCCCGCCGGCGGGTTTCCCGCCGTCTTATAAGTGATATTCAATCCGCGGGCTTGAAAGTCGGTGGTATATGGATGAGAATTGACCCGTCTATTGCATTTGACAATATGTACAAAAAGGGAATAAAGGGAACAACTGATTGGACAAAATATGAAATAACCCTAAAGATGAGTCCTGAAGAAACACAAAAAATTGTAGTTGGTGGACTATTGGTTGGAAAAGGCAAAATGTGGTTAGACAATTTTACTGTAACTATTGATGGAAAAGATATTAAAGGACTTAAACCATTAGAAAAAGAGCTATTACCTGCCGATAAAGATAAAGACTTTGACAATGGCTCAGAAATTACTATTTTTTCACCTAACAAAAACCAAATTGAAAGTCTTAAAACTCTGGGTTTAATTTGGGGCTTTTTAAAATACTATCATCCAAATATTGCAAAAGGACAATACAACTGGGATTATGAGCTTTTTAGAATTCTTCCACAAGTTTTGGATTCAGAAGATAAGAAAATTCTTGATTCTATTTTGATAAGTTGGATAGAGAGTTTGGGACAATTTACTCGAGGTAAAGAAATAGTAGTAAAAGCATCAAAAATAAAAATAGAACCAGATTTATATTGGATACAGAATTCCAATTTTTCTGATGAACTTATAAGCTTATTGATGCAAATAAAAAACGCAAAAAGGCCTAAAGTGCATTATTACATCGGATTACACTTTGGAATTGGTAATCCTAAATTTAAAAATGAGAATGCTTATTCTTCCATGAAATATCCTGATGTAGGATTCCGTCTTTTGTCTTTGTATAGATACTGGAACATCATTCAATATTACTTTCCATACAAAAACCTTATAGAAGAGGATTGGAAAAATGTATTAGAAGAATTTATTCCAAAATTCATTGATGCAAAAGATGAGACAGAATATACGCTAGTTGTACTAGAACTTATCGGGAGAGTTCATGACACTCATGCAAACGTTTGGGGAGGCAACCAAGTTTTAAATAAACATTTCGGACTTCGTTATGCGGCAGCTGAAATAACATTTATTGAAGGAATGCCAGTAGTTACAGGTTTTTATGATGAAAATCTAGGAAAGGAAACAGGCCTTGAAATTGGCGATATCATTTCAGTAATCAATAAACAACCCGTTGAAGAAATGATTTCGAACAAACTAAAATACACACCAGCTTCAAACTACCCAACCAAGTTAAGAGATATTTCTACTAATCTTTTGCGAACCAATGATTCGATAATTAATATTGAGTTTATTAGAGATGGTATTATAGAGAGTAAAACATTAAAAACATTTTCATCAGAGGAAATAAACGTTTACGCTAAATTTCAGTTTTCAGATACTTGTTTCAAATTGATAAATAAAGATATAGCCTATATAAATAATGGTTCTCTTAAGAGAGAATATCTGCCTACAATCTGGAAAGAAATTCAAAACACAAAAGGTTTAATTATTGATATTAGGAATTATCCTTCAGATTTTCCCCTATATGAATTAAGCTGTTATTTAATGCCAAATAAAACACCCTTTGTAAAATTTACAAAGGGGAGTATTGCAACTCCGGGTCTTTTTACTTTTACAAAAGTTATATACTCTGGAAAGAAAAACAAAGACTATTATCAGGGGAAAGTCATTATTCTCATTAATGAAATTACCCAGAGTTCTGCTGAGTTTCACACTATGGCATATCGAGTAAATTTAAACTCAATAGTTCTTGGTTCTACAACAGCTGGTGCAGACGGAAATGTTTCTCGCTTTGACTTACCGGGAGGAATAATCACCATGATCAGTGGAATTGGAGTGTATTATCCCGATGGAAGAGAAACCCAAAGAATCGGCATTGTACCTGACATTGAAATTAAACCCACAATTCAAGGAATCAAAGAAGGTCGCGATGAATTGTTAGAAAAAGCTATTAATTTAATAAATGAAAAATAAAAAACGGCTTATAACATAAAGTTTAGCACAATCAGATAAAAGTCTTATAAATTTGACTTAAATAATTGTAAAATCGTTTTTTATTAATTCCTCATCTCTCCCCACAGCCTTTTTGCAAGTTTCTGCGATTTTTCAAGGATTTCATCTTCATTAACAGTTTGAACTATTCTGTTTTTCACAATAAGCTTTCCGTTTGAGATAACATCAGTAATTATTGCAGAGCTAAATCCGAACAGAAAATGTCCGTAAAAATTATCTTTTGTTAACGGAGTGGGAGATTTGTAATTCATTATTACCAGATTGTTTTCTCCGTCTCCTTTAAAACCGTTAGTGCTTAAATATTTGTGCACATTTCTGAAACGTTCATAAGCAGTGTCGTATCCAATAATATCGCTTTGTTGTCCTGCAAAAAAAGCAAATTTGGCACTTTGAAGCATATCGCTGTGCATTCCGTCGGTTCCTAACATTAAATTTTTACCAAGTCCTTTGCCCGAAAAGTACCCTACTTTATTATTCAGATTGCTTTCCATGTTTTGCACAACCCAAACAGGCGAATTACAGATTAATTCACGCTCTTCATCACTTAGGTGCAGACAATGTCCAAGAATAGTTTTTGAAGATTCCAAACCTCCTAAATCTTTTAGTCTATTTACAACTCTTTTTCCATAGGTTCTTAGGCAATGATCCTGGTCAGATTTGTCCTCTGCAACATGTATATGAAGTCCTGAATTGAATTTATTGCTTAACTTTATTGCTTTTTTAAGAGTATCACCGCCAACTGTAAATGAAGCATGTAAACCGACTAATCCTTGATTGGATTTGAGATAATTTTCTGTTTCGTCAAGTCCTTTTTGGGCTTTATCCAAACCATCTCTATCGGTAATTTCATAACACAAAAGATGTGAAACGCCAACTTTGTCAAAGGCATCAGCAATAATTTCTATCGAATTATCAATGTGGAATGGCGAAGCATGATGATCAATTACAAATGTAGAACCTGCTTTTGCACAGGCTATCGCAGTTGTAAGTGCGGAATATTTTATCATTTCCTCATCCAAACATTTATCAAGTGTCCACCAGATGTATTCTAGAATTTCCAGAAAATTGACAGGATTCTTCTTTGGGGCTCCCATTCCTCGGGCCAATGCGGAGTAAACATGATGGTGACCTACGCCAAATGATTTGGTTACAATATTTCCATCACAATCAATAATCTTAGCATCAGGAAAATTGGCTAAATCCGAATCTTCGAGGAACTCGATGCTATTGTCAATCCCTTCTTTTACCAAAATATTGGTTTTTGAAAAGCCTAAGCTTTTCCAGTCAATGTATGTTGCGTTTTTTAGTAATATCATTTTAAATTATTTTGGTAACAATCCGAAAAAGCTTTTAATACTACGATGAAATTTATGCACTCCTTTAACAGGTTGTGCGTGCATCAAAATGCACTGTTTCAAGATAAGGTTACAGTCTTTTGAATAAGTTTCAGTAGTTTCGTTGTCTGACATTTGCTGAACCCAGACATTTTTTATGCCCTTTTGAACAGCAGATGCAACAAGCTCATTCGTCTTGCTTTTATTAACCGAGATATGGAGAGAGTCAACTTCATCGGGGAGGTCATTTATTGATCTGAAACATTTTTGATTTTCAATACTTTCAGCGAAGGGGTGAACTACAAAAACTTTATAATCCTTATTTATCAACTCTTTAATAACATCGTTACCAAATTTCTTTGATTTTGCAGATGCTCCTATAACTGCAATGTTTTTTTGTTCAAAAAATGTATCAATATTTTCTCTTGTTGCTTTCATAAAAAATACTTTTGACTAATTTATCATTTTCTTTTCATCGGTAATCTTGTCCGTTTTATGCCGTCGTAAGCATAAAAAGCATTTGCTACAGCCGCTGCAGTAGGCACAAGACCGATTTCACCAACTCCTTTAGCTCCGTAAGGACCTACAGGATCTGCAACTTCGACACCTTTAACTACAATTTCTGGAGTTTCGTGTGCCCTTAAAATCTGTAAATCTCTCATTTTGTCACTTACAAGATAGCCATCTTTCATTGGCAGGTCTTCGCTCAAAGCATATCCTAATCCCATGTGAACAGCACCTTCGATTTGTCCTTCAAACAGCATCGGGTTCATGATTTTTCCGGCATCATGGGCAGCAATCATTTTGATAATATTCCCATTGTCATCAAGAATGCAAACTTGGGCAGCATAACCGTACGAATAATGAATTACTGGTTCTCTGTCCGTTACTCCGGGTTTTGTAGTCCAATCGCAGACAAATTGTCCCGAATAAGTTTTCCCTATTAGTTCATTTAAAGATTTAGTCTTTAAATCTTCTTTAAAAGTTTTTGCTGCATTTATTATTGCCAGCCCTACCAAAGCCGTGGCCCTTGATGAAGTCGTCATTCCTGTTTTTATCTGTGCTTCGGTATCTACGATTACTTCGATAATCTCAGGCGAAATATCTGTTTCTTCGCACAAAGTCTGAAGTGCCATATTGTGAACACCTTGTCCCATCTCTGTCCAGCCGTGATGCAATCTGATTTTATCTTCAGCAAGAATTTCGATTTTTACTTTCGATTCATCAACCATTCCGTTTCCTACGCCTGAATTTTTAATTGCACAGGCTAATCCTGCAAATTTTGCATTATTAAAATCTTCCTTTACTGCTTCGAGAGATTGCCGTATGCCCACACCAAAAACTTTTTGTCCAGTTGATGTTCTTAAACCATCCACCAGAGCATTATCGTAGCGAAATTGCCAGCGATCAAATCCTGCTTTTTTGCAAATTTCATCAATACAGCTTTCAATGGCAAAAGTTACTTGGTTTGCTCCAAAACCGCGCATTGCACCACAAGGAATATTATTTGTATAAACAGTTTTCGCTTCGATGTCAATTTCGGG
>JAQVEY010000229.1 GCA_028697515.1 Bacteroidales bacterium
TCAAGAGTAACAGGTTGATTAGTAGCACTATTAGAGGGTGAAATGTTACTTATTGTACTTGCAGTTGTAAAACTCCAGGTTGGCGACCAGCCACTTGTATCAACAGCATTTTTTACCGCAGCCCTCCAGTAATAAGTAGTTCCAAAATAAAGATCATTGACATAAACGCCAGAAGAATTAGTGACTGTTGCAGCTTCGATAAGTAACGGAGAATCAAAACTTGGCAGAGTATCAAACTGATATACATAACCTGTATTACCTGTCATACTATTCCAATCTAATTCAACAGTAACAGGTTGATTAGTAGCACTATTAGAAGGTGATAAATTGCTTATTGTACTTGCAGTTGTAAAACTCCAGGTTGCTGACCAATCTGATACTTCAACACCTGATTTGGTTGCTGCACGCCAATAATATGTTTTGCCAAAATATAAATTAGATACTCCGATTTGAGAAGTATTCGTAGATGTCTCTCCTTCTAGTAATAAAGGGGAATCAAAACTGGGTATCGTATCTAACTGGTATAAATAACCTTCATTTCCTGTTATACTGGTCCAATCTAATGTTAATGTAATAGGTTGATTTGTTGATCCGTTTGATGGAGCTGTAATCCCTGGTGCATCAATTGCAAATAAACCATAATTAAGAACTATCCCGATAATAAGTAATAAATATTTTTTCATGTTTTTGAATTTAAAAATGTGATCTTTGCAAATATTATGCAAAATAAAACAGTTATATATTTTATGTTTTCGTACAAACTTATTCTCATACCTCTCAATTGTTTTGCAAAAATAAGAATTGTTTAGTTATAATGAAAATTTTATATAAAATATCTAAACAATGTCTCATTAACTTTTTCTTCTAATTATATCTAACAATATCATGTTAAAATAATCTTCAAAATTGTTATAACTGTCGTAATAACAGTATGTTTTTTTACTATCTTTGATTTTCAAATATTCACTTCATGCAAGACGATAATAAGATAGTCAATGCTTTGTGGATAGGTACAAAGCTATCACCGACTGAATTGTTGACCATTAAGTCATTTATCGAAAATGGTCATGAATTTATCCTTTGGGCATACGATAATATTGACACGACTTTACCTGAAGGTGCAATTTTAAAAGATGCAAATGAGATTTTCCCGCGGAAAAATGTTTTTTGTTATAAATATTCTAATCAATTTGGGCATGGTAAAGGGAGCTATGCCGGATTTAGTGATATATTCCGTTATAAGCTATTATATCTTTATGGAGGATGGTGGACAGATATGGATGTAACTTGTCTCAAACCCTTAGATTTTAAAGAAGAATATGTCTTCAGAACACACCATTCTTTATCGCTGGTGGGGAATATAATGAAATGTCCAAAGGAGAGCCCTTTAATGAAAAAGTGTTTTGAAGAGGCTGTTCGTAAAGTTGATGAAAATAACAGAGACTGGCATTTGCCTATTCAAATACTTGTGGATAATGTTTATAATCTGGGGCTGGATAAATATATAAAGACTTTTTCAAATCCTGATAGTTGGAATCTTATTCGAAAAATTTTAAAAAGAAATATTACAATACCTGACGAATGGTATGTTATTCATTGGGTTAATGAGGAATGGAGAAGGAATCAGATTAGTAAGGTCTTATTTTTGAAAAGGTCATTATTCTACAAAATGTGTAAAAAATATGACGTTCATATATCGAGAGCAGGATTCTTCGAATCTTTCAGAATTAAGTTAAAATTAACCAGATTTAACTTTGGAATTAATTGGGTATCATCAAAAATAAAGCATTGATTATTTGAGTTAAGTGTGGTTTATAAATCATAAATAATTGCTCATTATGAAAAATTTAAATATAAGACTTGTGGTGTTTTTTTGTTTCATCGTTTTAATAAATGATGCTTTTGCATCAAATATTAGCTTTGGTAACAATGTTTCTGCATGTCTTAATAGTTGCGATTTTTTGGATAACAAACAATTTAAAGGTAAATCAGGTGATATCGGTATATGTAAAGTTGAAAGTCCTGTATCAGAATATTGTGGTTATGACACATTTGTCCCTTCAATTTGGATAAAAAACTATTCCGATTTTGAACTAGATTCATTTTCTGTTAGTTACAGGTTGGATCATTATCCGATTGCCTCAAAAAATATTACAGAATTATTAATCGCAGGAGATAGTGTATTGATTGTTTTTGATCCTATAATGATAAATAGTGGTAATCATGCAATACATTTCCAATGTTCAATTTTAGGTGAAATGACCGATCAGAATTTGATCAATAATTCTTATGCATACAGTTTTAACTATTCTGCAGGTAAAAAGGTTCAAATATCAGTTTTTACAGATAACTTTGGCTATGAAACTTCATGGGTTTTGAAAAATTCAAATGATCTGATAATAGCCGAAGGAGATAATTTTGATTCAAACTCTTTATATCAGGAGGTGATTTGTCTGATACAAGGCTGTTATACATTTTCTATTTATGACGATTATGGAGATGGTATGTGTTGTAGTTATGGAGATGGTTATTATCTGTTAGAAAATATTACTGATGGTATAGAAATCGCTACAGGTGGCGATTATACAACTTCAGAATCAATTGAATTTTGTATTGAAAATGATATTGGAGCACCTTATGCGAGTTTTATTAAATCCGGAGTAAATAATTGTACAGGAGGCGTGCAGTTTTTTGATTGTAGTATATGTAATCCTCCAGCAACAGAATGGTTTTGGGATTTCGGTGATGGCCATACTTCATTTGAACAAAATCCTATAAATAATTATATGATGAATGGTTATTATGATGTTAGTTTGCAAATTACCAATGAGTATGGAGTTTCACTCTTGCAAATTCCTTCTTATGTTGAGATTTTAAGATCTGCGCCTCCTTATATTGCTGACGAGTACTTTTGTGAAGAGGGGGAAATTATCGTTTTTCACGCCCCTAATGGATATGATGATATTTCATGGTATATCAATCCTCATAGTGATAACCCCGAATTGATATATAATAGCTTTACTTTAGAGAATCTTGTTATTGATTCTACAATCTATTATCAATATGTTTATAATGTCGAATCTCAATATGTTGGACTTACGGATAATTCAGGGGTAGGTGGTTATTTTAATTTTAGTATAGACAGAGCTGTTTATTTTGATGCTTATTCGGATCTAACAATAAAAACTGCTAGAGTTTTTGCTTCAGGAACTGCTGAAAGAACTATAACTTTGAAGAATTCAGGTGGTGAAATTTTGGATACAAGAACTTTAAATATCACTGATGGTGAAAGTATTATTAATCTTGATTTTCAGGTAGAGGCAGGTATGGATTATGCATTACATGTTAATTTATTGAATAATTTGTCATATTCAGGTGATTATGGCGGATCAAATATTGGATATCCGTTTACTTTACCCAGTTTAATCAGTTTTACTGGCAACAATTATAGCGATAGTTTCTGGTATTTCTTTTATGATATTGAAGTAATGGAAGGATTTAATTCAACTTGTGCTTCTGCAATTGTTCCCTTGCATGCGTTTTTATCTCAACCCTCTTTTGATATTGGAAATGATACTACAATCTGTCCCAGAAGTGAAATCTTTTTAAGTCCTGATAGTGAATTTGCAGATTATTTGTGGAGCAATGACAGTAGCAATTTCGAAATTCTGGTTTCCAATCCTGGAATTTATAGTTTAACAGTTACTGATATACATTCATGTACCGCATCAAATACAATAGCAATACAAAACTTTGACGAGTTAGTTTATTCTGTGATAATTGAAAACTACAACGATGATCAATCTGGCTCGTTAAGTGTTGAAATTGCTTCAGGAGATGAGCCTGTTGATATTATTTGGGATGACCAAACTACTGATTTATTTAAATCTGATCTTTCACCTGGAACATATTATTTTACATTAACGGATGACAATGGCTGTGAATACAACGATTCAGCAACAGTGATGGATTTAAGTAATACACCTAATAGTCTATTAAAATCAGTAATAGTGTATCCAAATCCAGTTTATGATTATTTGATAATAGAATCATTGCAAAATCAAGATGTCGTAATTCAATTGCTTGATTTATCAGGCCGCATGGTTAAGACTATATATTCTGATAAACTAAAAACAACAATTGATATGTCTGATATTAATTCAGGTACATATTTTATAAATATTGTTGATATTAAAAATGACGATTACAGATATAAGATAGTAAAACAATAAAAAAGGCAGTGTAAACTGCCTCTAATTTATCCTAAATAGCTTTTAAGTAATTTACTTCTTGACGAATGTCTTAATCGTCTGATAGCTTTTTCTTTAATTTGCCGTACGCGTTCACGAGTCAAGCCAAATTTATCTCCAATCTCTTCCAGTGTCATGTCTTGACAAGCTATGCCGAAGAAAAGCTTTACAATATCTCTTTCTCTTTCGGTCAGAGTAGCTAAAGCTCTGTCAATTTCTTTTGCAAGAGATTCGCATATAAGTTTAGCGTCAGTATTTGGAAGGTCAGAATTTTCGAGAACATCTAATAAACTGTTTTCTTCTCCATTAACGAACGGAGCATCAACCGAAACATGACGTCCTGAAACTCTCAAAGTATCAATAACTTTTTCTTCTGGAAGGTCTAGAGCTTTTGCAAGTTCTTCTGAGGTAGGCCTTCTTTCATTCTCTTGTTCAAATTTAGAGAAAGCTTTATTTATTTTATTTAAAGAACCAACCTGATTTAGTGGTAGACGTACAATTCTCGACTGCTCTGCCAAGGCTTGTAAAATAGACTGTCTAATCCACCAAACTGCATATGATATGAATTTAAACCCACGAGTTTCGTCAAATTTCTCTGCAGCTTTAATTAAACCCAAATTGCCTTCATTGATAAGGTCAGGTAAACTAAGACCTTGGTTT
>JAQVEY010000230.1 GCA_028697515.1 Bacteroidales bacterium
ATTAATAATTGCTTTTTGATTATATATTTAATTCTCTTTAATAACATGTCTATAAAATTAATTACTCATAAGTCATCATTCACATAAGTAAAATATTTACACAAAACATCAAATTTTCTTTAAAGTCATCGTTTTTGTATAAAAA
Organism: Bacteroidales bacterium; assembly: GCA_028697515.1. Taxonomy (GTDB): domain Bacteria; phylum Bacteroidota; class Bacteroidia; order Bacteroidales; family ML635J-15; genus Bact-19. The sequence goes on from JAQVEY010000230.1 coordinate 146, forward strand.
CTCAAATTATTAAACATTATAAAGAACAGCGTGTAACGAGCTGATATTCAGTATGTTACCCCCCCCCCTCTTTCAACCTATAAACATTGGTATATCCAATGTCTAACAAATTACAATTTACATAATATTTTGATACTACAAATAATATTTCAGTTTTTTTTAATTACGTACATTCAACTAGCAAATGCAACTTTATTGTTAACAAAATTATAAAATCACTATTGTCCGGTAAAAATAATTTATGCCACAGATTCACAGATTAAACTCTTGAAATATATTTGTTTTACTATTCACATAGTGTAAATCATTCCATATAAGCTCAGAAATCATTTTTACACAACTATATATAGAATTACATTCCCCTTACTTGATTACAAAAGGGTATTAACTCAGAAAAAGCAATTTTTATCTTCGATAAAAATCTTTCTGTGAATAATCTGTTTAAATTATTAGTAGAGGTGATTAATTAAAAGCATCAGAAAATCTGTGAATCTGTGGCATAAAATAAATGTTTGTTTTTAACAAGCTTCATTTATTAATATTTCTATATTTCTGTTTGCGGACAATGTATTTAGGATTTTTGTAGAATTTATCTCGGACAGCAATGTTATAAAATACAATTTTTTATAAAAATTAAATTTCATCATTTTTCCATTTGGACTGTTTTGTTACATTTGTGAAAAAAAATAAATGAACTACGAACAAGTATTTGAACAAATCAAAGCAAAGAAAAGCTTTTTATGTGTAGGCCTTGATTCTGATTACGAAAAATTGCCAAAACATTTATTAACACACGAATCTCCGGTTTTTGAATTTAACCGTCAGATTATTGATGCAACAGCAAAGTATTCGATTGCTTACAAACCTAATCTTGCTTTTTATGAAAGCCTTGGTTTACAAGGTTGGCAGGCTCTTGAAAAAACTGTGGAATATATACGCATAAATTATCCTGATATTTTCATTATTGCAGACGCAAAACGCGGAGATATTGGAAACACTTCAAAACTCTATGCAAAAGCTTTCTTTGAAAATATGAATTTTGATGCTGTAACAGTTGCTCCATATATGGGCGAAGATTCTGTAAAGCCTTTTTTATCATATAATTCCAAATGGGTGATATTATTGGCATTGACTAGCAACAAAGGAGCAGATGATTTTCAGTATTTCAAAGAAAATGACACTCGTTTGTTTGAAAAAGTTCTCAAAAAATCGCAGGACTGGGCAGACAAGGAAAATATGATGTATGTTGTAGGTGCAACGCGGGCAGAAATGCTAACAGATATAAGGAAAATCGTTCCCAATCATTTCCTTTTGGTTCCCGGAGTTGGAGCGCAAGGTGGAAGTCTGCAAGAAGTAGCAAAATATGGAATGAACAATAATTGCGGACTGATTGTAAATTCTTCACGTGCTATAATATTTGCAGATAATACAGAAAATTTTGCAAATATTGCAGAACAAAAAGCTAAAGAAGTACAGATAGAAATGGAAATGCTTTTACAAGAAAAAGGCATTATCTGATAAACAAGTTTTAATTCTGTACAATTAAAATACTCTGCCAATAAGTCAGAAAGAATTATTTTGCACGAATTGTGTCATACTGTAGCCAAAATTAATAACTTTGTGTAATGACAGAAATTACAAATTCAAAAACCGAACTTAAAAAGATGCTTTTGGCTGCAGTTATTCCCGGCAGTTTTCTTTTTCTATGCTGGATGATTTACCTTCTTGAGGTCAGTCTTAATTTGAGTTTATCATCTTATGGTTTGCGTCCTCGAGAGTTTTCGCAATGGTTCGGAGTGCTTACAATGCCTTTCTTACATGGTAGTCTCGAACATATAATTGCGAACTCGACCAGTTTCTTAATTCTCGGCTCCTTGATATTTTATTTTCATAATGACAATGCTATTCAAATATTTATCTGGTCATATCTGTTAAGCGGGGTTTTCACTTGGATAATTGCCAGAGGTAGTACTCATATTGGAGCATCGGGAATGATTTATGCTTTTGCCGGTTATCTTTTTACGGCTGGAATTATAAGCAAAAATATCAGACACATGGCAATATCACTTATTGTTGTTTTCTTATATGGAAGTATGATTTGGGGAATTTTTCCTCAAAATACCAATATCAGTTGGGAAGGACACCTTTCGGGATTTGCAGCAGGGATAGCCTTATCATTTATATATCGTCCTCCGAAACCAATCATTTTTGATGATGAATTTGATGATGAATGTTGTGATTATACCGAAGAAGACAATATAAATATCAAATATCATTTCAAAGAGGATAATGATAAAAAGTAAATGCAAGAAAACATTAATCAAATATTACCATGGAACGACTATTCTACTTACATTAAGAATTTGTTTGGATGCAGAGTACAAAAAATTTCTGTTGATGCAGGTTTTACATGTCCGAATAGAGACGGAAAAATAAGCACAAATGCTTGCATCTATTGCACAAATGAAAGTTTTAGCCCGTTTTATTGTAATCCTAAACTTAGTGTAAGCGAACAACTGCATAAAGGAATAGAATTTTTCAGTCCAAAGTACAAAACGCAAAAATATCTAGCTTATTTTCAGTCATTTACGAATACATATAAAGATGTTGCGAGTCTAAGAAAATTATATTTGGAAGCTTTGTCTGTTGAAGGCGTGATAGGATTAGTCATTGCCACACGTCCTGATTGTGTTGATAATCAAATTCTAAGCATGATAAAGGAAATCAGCAAAGACAAATATATTAATATTGAATTTGGTGCAGAATCAACAATTGACAAAACTCTTGATTTCATCAATCGTGGACATACTTGGCAACAGACTGTTGATGCAGTAAATCTTACTCATAGTTTTGGAATAAATACAGGACTGCATCTTATTATTGGACTTCCCGGCGAAATTGAAAGTGATTTTTATACTCATGCCAGACTGATATCTAAATTACCTATCAAAACATTAAAAATCCATCAGATGCAGGTTTTAATAGGAACCAAACTAGAAGCAGTTTATAAATCCAGCCCCGAAATCTTCTTTGACTTGGATTTGAAGAATTACATTAGTGTAATTATCAAATTTTTGGCTCAGCTCAATCCTGAAATCATTGTTGAACGATTTACCAGCGAATCGCCCAAAGAAATGGTCATCTATTCTGATTGGAAAGGAAAAAAGAATTTTGAAATCAGTCATATTGTTGCCGCAGAAATGAGAAAACAAAACCTGAAACAGGGAATGCATTATAACCGACATTGATGATGATGATTCCAATGTAAAACATTATATTATTGACAATCCTAAATGTATCATTTTGAAAACAGAAATAATTCCTAAAACAAATTACCAATTTTATGAAACTTTTTAATTTTCACACCCACAACAAGTCCGAAAACTACGGGATAATAAATATTTATCCGGAGGAAAATATTTTATTTGGTAAAAAATATTCATGCGGGTTACACCCCTGGCATTATTCGGAAAACTATGAAACCGCATTATCACAAATAGAATTATTGGCAAAAGAGGAGAAAATTATTGCTGTCGGAGAAACAGGATTTGACCCGAAATCTCCTGTAAATATTGATATGCAATCCAAAATTTTCGTTAAACATATTGAAATCAGCGAAAAATACAACTTGCCACTGATAATTCATTGCGTCAAACATTACAATGAATTAGTAAAAATAAAATCGCAACTTAAACCTGAAAATATCTGGATATTACATGGGTTTAACGGCAAAATAGACATTGCAAAGAAACTTGTCGAACAAGGTTTGTATTTTTCATTATCGGAAAATATTTTAAAGGATATCAAAAAAGCCGACAGTTTATTGGAAATTATCCCTACAGACACAATATTCTTCGAAACCGATGACAAGGATTACAATATCGAAACTATTTATAAATTTGTCGCAGAAAAATATTCAATGACTTTGTCAGACCTTGTAAAATATATTGAAATTAACCTGAAAATTATGGGAATATGAGTTGGTATGAACGAACAGAATTACTGCTTGGCAAAGAGAATTTTGCTAAACTAACAAATGCCAGAGTACTTGTTTGTGGTCTGGGGGGAGTTGGCGGTGCTGCTGCTGAACAAATTGTCAGGACAGGAATTGGTAATATCTGTATTGTTGATGCCGATGTAATATCCGAAACTAATATTAATCGTCAAATAATAGCAACTCATAAAAATATCGGTAAAATAAAAACCGAAGAATTTCGGACAAGACTGTTAGAGATAAATCCTGATTTGAATATTGATACAAGAAATACATACCTGCGTGATGAAATCTTAGAACAAACACTTCTCGAAGGCTGGGATTTTGTAATAGATGCAATTGACACCTTGTCACCAAAGCTAAATCTCATGAGAATCTGTTATCAAAATAATATTCCGTTTGTCAGTTCAATGGGCTCCGGTGGCAAAACAAATCCTTCAAAGATCAGAATTGACGATATTTCAAAATCACATAATTGCGGACTTGCTAGAATGTTGCGCAAGAGACTTCACAGATTAGGCATATATGAAGGAATACAAGTCGTTTTTTCGGATGAAAAGACTGATAAAGACGCAATTATCGAAGAAGAGAGTTTGAATAAAAAATCAAATACAGGAACAATAAGCTATATTCCTGTAATTTTTGGATGTATGTGTGCTTATGCAGCGATTGAGTTTATCTGTAATCAAGATTTACCTGACTCTAAAGCGAGTAACTGATATACTCCAACGCGAGTGCTTCGATAAACTCA
>JAQVEY010000231.1 GCA_028697515.1 Bacteroidales bacterium
CACGAATTTACACTAATTACACTAAAATAATTACGCTAAGGGAACACGAAGTTGCACGAAGGAAAATGAACCACAGAGACACAGAGGACACAAAGAAGAATTTTTCGTAATCGTTAAACGGTGATTGTTGGCAAAATGCACAATCAGCAGAACCCAAGTACTCTAGGCATCCAGAAAAAACAGAAATTGCTATAACTATATTAGCTAATTGCAGTTTTTTCCCTCACAACCTCGTTTAATTTGAATTCTTGCAAGCAATTTCATATTTTTTCGAGGATCCACGAAAAACTACAAATCCGTCCGAAAGGCGGATTTTGTTTTTCGGGACTTTAAGCACTTTTTACCTGAACAGAGCCGAAGGATAGGCAATTACCTAACCGTTTCCAGAGTATTCAACAGCAATGCAAGTCTGGTCATTGGTCCTACACCACCCGGAACAGGAGTAATAAATGAACATTTTGGAGCCACATTTTCAAAATCGACATCACCGCTAAGTTTAAAACCACTTTTGGTTTGATTGGAAGGAATTCGAGTTGTTCCTACATCAATAACAACTGCACCATCTTTTACCATATCGGCAGTTACAAAATTTGGTTTTCCCATTGCTGAAATTAAAATATCTGCAGACGCGCAAATCTCTTTGATATTTTTCGATCCACTATGTAAAACTGTAACAGTAGCATTCATTTCTTTTTGTGACATAAGCACACTAAGAGGGCGACCAACAATGTTACTACGACCAATTATAACGCAATTTTTACCAGATGTTTCGATATTATATCTTTTCAATAAAATTGTTATTCCTAAAGGGGTTGCAGAGACAAACGAGGGCAAACCTATCATCATTTTTCCGACATTAACGGGATGAAAGACATCAACATCTTTTGCTGGATTAATTGCTTCAATCACTTTTTGTTCCTTAATATGACGAGGTAATGGTAACTGAACTATAAAACCGTCAATCGCAGAATTGTTGTTGAGTTTGTCTATTGCTTCAAATAATTCTTCTTCCGTAACATTATCTTCGAAACGAATAAGAGAGGAATCAAAACCCACTTCAGCGCAATCTTTCATTTTAAAATTAACATAGGATTCACTTCCGCCATCGTGACCTACAAGTATTGCTGCAAGATGAAGAGCTAGTCCTCTTTCTTCTTTAATTTTTTTTGCTTTTGCTGCTATCTCTTCCTTAATCTCTTTTGCTACTTTATTGCCGTCAATTATTGTCATAAGTTTATTTTTTAGTTTCAATGTTCCACCCTCCCACGCGAGTAACTCGCGCGGGAGGGTGGTGTTTTAGTTTCAATGTTCGCTGCACCCTCCCACGCGAGTAATTCGCGCGGGAGGGGTGAGTGACTCGGTGTTTTCCTTGCTTGCGCGCGCGCTCCCGCGCGAGTAACTCGCGTGGGAGCAGTGCTTTGCATTTCATTTTATCTCATTCCTCGCATCATTCTTTTTTGGTTTTTGTTCGAGGACATAATTTTCATCATTTTTTTAGTTTCTTCAAATTGTTTCAGTATTCTATTTACTTCGGGTACTGTTGTTCCACTACCGTCAGCAATACGTTTTCGTCTACTCCCATTTATAATAGCAGGATTTGAACGTTCTTCCTTTGTCATAGAACGTATTATTGCTTCTATACCTTTAAAAGCGTCATCATCAATATCCATATCTTTAATGGCTTTACCCAAACCTGGAATCATGCCAGCCAATTCTTTGATATTCCCCATTTTCTTAATCTGTTGGATTTGGGATAGAAAATCATCAAAATTGAACTGATCTTTTGCAATCTTCTTTTGCAGTTTACGTGATTCTTCTTCATCGAATTGTTCCTGAGCTCTTTCTACCAGAGTAACGACATCGCCCATTCCCAATATTCTGTCTGCCATACGTTCGGGATGAAATACATCAAGTGCATCCATTTTTTCACCGGTACCTACAAATTTTATAGGTTTGTCCACAACTGAACGAATAGAAAGAGCAGCACCACCTCTGGTATCACCATCCAATTTAGTAAGAATAACACCATTAAAATCAAGTCTGTCATTAAATTCTTTGGCAGTATTAACAGCATCCTGACCGGTCATAGAATCCACAACAAATAGAATCTCCTGAGGGTTAACAGCTTTTTTGATGTTCTCAATTTCGTCCATCATCTCTCTGTCAATAGCCAAACGACCTGCAGTATCTATAATAACCAAATCATGACCGTACAATTTCGCATGTTTGATGGCATTCTGAGCGATTTTAACTGGATTTTTATTATCGTCTTCGGAATATACAGGAACACCTATTTGCTCTCCAAGAACTTTTATTTGCTCAATAGCAGCAGGACGATATATATCACAAGCTACAAGAAGTGGATTTTTACCTTTTTTGGATTTAAGCAAGTTTGCGAGTTTACCACTGAAAGTAGTTTTACCCGAACCTTGCAACCCAGACATAAGAATAATTGCAGGACTTCCTTTGGTATTTATTTCAACAGCCTTCCCTCCCATCAATTTTGCCAACTCATCATGGACAATCTTAACCATCAATTGATTTGGCTTTAAAGACTTTATTACTTCTTGACCAATTGCCTGATCCTTGACATTGTCACAAAAAGTCTTTGCTGTTTTAAAATTTACGTCGGCATCAAGTAATGCACGTCTTACGTCTTTTAAGGTTTCAGCAATATTAATTTCGGTTATTTTACCCTGACCTTTCAGGATTTTAAACGATCTCTCAAGTCTTTCTGATAAATTCTCAAACATAAACTTCTACATTTTTTATATTGCCACAAAAATAACATTTTTGATATTAATTTGGAAGAAAAAGTACTTTCTGTTATTTTTGATAAATTATAAAACTGAAAACTATGAAAAAACTATCTTTATTTTTCGTGTCAATTATTATTTTAATGGCTTTAATCTCCTGTTCTGGAAGCAGTTCAGACAATTCTGAAGCAAGTTCTGACCAAAGCAATAACGAAACTGAAATTTCAGATGAAGAATTAAATAAAAATCGTTTACTACCTGAAAATGTAAATTCAGAAACTCCAATCCCGGTAGCAAAATTACATAAGGCATTTTATGAATGGTCGGGAGTTGAGGTTACTATAGCTGGATATGCAAAAATGTACATGGACAGCGAAACATTTAAAGATGAAATCCCTCTACGTGAATCAACTGATGTATATGATATCTTATTTAACTGCAAGTTTAAAACAGAAATAAACAAGGAAATCAAATCCGATGATATTGTAATAATAAAAGGAATAATTAAAGAGAATTCATATTGGGGAATAGTAATGGAAGACTGTGAAATAGTTGAACTTAACGGCAAATATCAAAAAGATATAGTACCAATTCCCGGAAAGAATTATAAAGAAGCGATTTGGTTAAGTGATTTATATAAGGCATACAATTCATGGATGGACAAGGAAGTTACAGTAATTGGACATTACAATAGCACGACTACTTCAATACTTAACGACCACTCCGAATACAGAATAGACCTAGACGATCCGGAAACAGGTCAAAAAATGGTAGGTTGTACAATGCTTTCGGAACCGGATTCGGACAAACTGGCAGCAAATCGTGACAATGTAAAGATTAGGGGAAAAATCACCCGCGACCTTTGGGGAACAGTGCAGTTAGAGGAATGTGTGATTGTGGAATAGCAGTAAGTTATTTTAATTCTTCAATACTGCTTATTTTAGACCAAGGCAACACCGCAATATTATTACTTCTAAATTGTACACTATCACCAGCATAAATAATAAGACCATTCTTATTACCACTAATTTTCTGCCAAAAATTAATCCCTTTAAAATAATCTTCAGTAATAGTCCTTCCAGATTTTATTTCAACAGGAATAAGAGTGCCTAAATTATCAAAAATCAAATCTATTTCATTACCCGTATTATCCCTCCAAAAATACATATCTGAAGATTTAGCAGTATTGTAGCGATGTTTAAGCATTTCCACAATAATAAAATTTTCAAAAACACTACCCCTCGACGGATGCAACATTAACTGATTTTGTTCCTTGATGCCCAGCAGCGAACAAACAACTCCTGTATCATAAAAATACAGCTTTGGCATTTTTACCAATCTTTTATTAAAATTTACGAAATGTGGTCTTAATCTAAAAATAATAAAACTTGATTCCAAAACATCAAGCCATGACGAAATTGTCTTACTGTCAACTCCCGTTTCAATTGCCAAGTTGGCAATATTTAATAGTTGCCCTACTCTGCCAGCACAAAGTCGAAGAAATTTCTCAAAAAGAAATAAGTCAGTAATGTTTTTTATAAGCCTTACATCCCGCTCAATGTATGTTCTTATATAATTTGAGTACCATAATTCAGAAGAAACCGGCTGATCATATACTGGAGGAAACAAACCTTTTAAAAGGATAGTATCGGTGTCCAATTCTAATTTAAGTTCGTCATAAGTAAAAGGCAATAGAAATAAATATGCAACTCTGCCGGCAAGACTTTGAGAAATATTTTGCTGTAAAAGAAAATTATTTGATCCTGTAATGATAAACCTCCCTGTTAGCTTACTGGAATCGAGTATCTCTTGTAAATAAGAAAATATTTCAGGCACACGCTGAGCTTCATCAAAGATTGCTCCTTCATTGTATTGAGCTAAAAAACCACGAGGATCGTCTAATGCAAACTTACGTGTATCAGGATTTTCGAGATTAACATAAGCTAAATCAGGAAAAGTTGATTTTACAAGCGTAGTCTTTCCGGACTGTCGTGGACCGACTACCGCAACAGATTTAAACTGTTTTGACAATTCAATCAACGTTGTTTTGGCTTCTCTTTCTTTCATATTTCTTACAATTACGGAATCAGATTCCCGATTTGTAAATATTA
>JAQVEY010000232.1 GCA_028697515.1 Bacteroidales bacterium
GATTTAGTACTAATAGTGTTAGAACCATAAGGAAATAATTCCAATAGTAATTTTTGGTCCAACACATTAATAGAGTTAAAACGCTGAATATCATGACTATATCCATCTCGTAAATCTATTCCGCTTTCCGGCCAATCCTTTAAAAAGCAAGCCTGCTTAAAATCAAAATTATCTCTTTGTTTTAATACTCCAAAACGGTTTTTGGCATACGACTTACAATCCTCTATATACTTATTAGTGAATTCATTTAAAGTAGCTTCGGGTGAAGATTTATACTTATTCCTCATATCATTTTGCCAAGTTTGAGCATAAAACGCTTCTGGAGAAGATATATCACCTAAGCCAGAGCCGGGATTTAAATGAACAAAAACGGTTGGAGCACTATAATTCCAAACAGGATAATGTGGTTTTTTATGATGGGCAAAATAAAACGGTTGATTTAACGCTTTTGACATTTCTTTTGAGAGATATAAAGCTGCATTTATTTTGCCTTGAGATAACAAATCTTTTAGATCCCTTTTTAAATCATCATGTATAAATATTTCTTTATTCATCTTTAATATTCCTCTCTAGCAGCTATTCCTAAAGTAATGTCATTAGGCACTAATTTTTTACCGGAAATATCTTTTATCTGAACTGTAACTCCAAAGTTTTTATCAAACAATTCTTCCACGTCACCAACCTTCATGCTGCCTTTAATTTTTAAGCCATCAGCTTGTGTATTCACTTCTTTTGATGTTTTATTGTTAAGTGCTGCAAGAGTTAAACTATTGTCAGCAATCATGTTGCCTTTATAAAAGACTAAAGTTAGCTCAAATGCACTTTTGAAATCTGAAGATATTGTTTTCAATTTCTTATTTGGTGCAATAGAAAACTCAGCTTTATTAAATCTGTCCTTAATATTGTCAAAAATTCCTATAAAATAACTATTATAAAATTAGCCTACTCCCTTTTTCTTGGCGTTTCGGCTTCCTCCAAATAAAAAGCTTATGCTTTCTTTCCTGCACTAAGTGGAAGCGAATTGTTTACAAGTTTATCTCCTGTTTGATCTGCTACCTGAACTTTAAGACCTGTTGCCTTTTCAAATTTTTCTTCAAATGTGCTGATATGCATGTTACCACCTGCACTAAAAGACTCCACCTTCTTATCAGACAAACTTGCTAATGTAGACTCATCGTCTGCGAATTTATTGCCTTTGTAAACTCTTAAATGAAGGTTAAATGATTCATTAAATTTTGATTTTAATGTTTTTACTAACATTCTACCACTAATTGTTAATTCTGCCATAACATAAAAAGTTTAATTTTTACCTACTCATACGCTTTTCGGTTTCCGCGGCTTTTAATGGTAAGCTACCTAATTATTTCATTAAAAGATATGTTTTTTCGTAATTATTTAGGTGTAAAGATATGAACAAATGATTATTAATAAAAACTTTTCGCAATAATTTTTTGAATAATTTCCTGTGCTAAGTTCGGCTAAAATTTTCAATATAAAAACTTCACTGTAACTTCTTAAAATTCCATCATTTTTATACATAATTTACTACATATTGTGTAGCCGGATTTTAGGACGGGTCACCCCACTTCTCCTTAAATTTTTCTTCAAAATAACTCCTATCATCCGCGAGCACCTTATCAATAAATTCTTCGCTGGTAAAATCAGAGAATCCAATTGTTAAAAACCCTTTGTTAAGTAGAGGATAAGACAGTTCCGCTTTGTGGGAAATTCTGTGTAACCAATAATTCATAATGTTAATTTTAAAAAATGCCTACTCTTTTCGGTTTTCAGCTTCCCCGTTTTTTTACAAAAATATTTTGGAGCAACGACAAAATGTGTCGTTGATTATTTTTGGCATTTGTTAAAAATTAAAGTATCACATAACATTTGCTTAATTCAATGGAAACATTTGAAAGCGTCACATTTTGGCGTTCAACTAATTTATTATTGCATTAAAAAACTAACACAATATGAATAAGATAATTGAAACCACTTTTAAAGTTGGATCTAACAAGGAGCTTTCAGAACTAATTTGTGATTATTACAGTGTTTGCGGTATCGACGATATGGTTGCAAAAGAGGCACATATTGTTTATATTGACACAAACCCCAAACAGGTTATTTTAGCCTCACTATATATTCGTCCCATTAAAACTCAATTAAATTTTGTTGAATACTTGAAAAATATAGACCCAACTGATTTACAAAAACTTCTTTTGCTTGTATCAACATATCCAGAATACTCAAAACTTATTGAACAGGCCAATTACTCGTTAACAAAAGTAAGTGCCGAAATAGATTTTTTACTAAGTGAAACAGATGGATGGATAATATACCGTTATCAACTAGAGAAACTGCTTCGAATAACAACGAAATGCAGTTTTACTGAAGCGGAATTATTTAGAAAGCGACGTAATGCAAAGCATCAGGATGTTTTCGATAAAATTTCAGAAATAAAGATTAACAATGAAAAGCTAACCAATTTCATAAAAGAGAGAATGATTCTAAACCTAACATTCCATCCTGATTTTAAAGCCGCTTATATCTTATATCGGCATCTAAATAAGTAAGTAACGGCGAAAATAAAATCATTGTAAAATTCCATCTCGAATAACCAATGCAAAGTACTTACATTAAATTTATAAATTTTAATAACTCATCTTTGTTAAATTACCCACCTCACCATCTCCTCAAACGCTTTATCCAAATCTCTAATCAACAGCTTGTCACCATTGGCTTGTAGCAAGTCTTCGCATGAGAATAAGGATAGTTTAACATTGTTGTTTCTTAAGATTTCTAAGGCTTTTGTTGAGTTTATTTGTGCCTTTTCGCCCTCCGCTGCAAATGGTGTAGAAACAACAGGATAAACTTCCTTGCTTGATCTTTTAAGTAGTTGAGAAATTCCAGCAATTACACCACTAGCACTGCTGAATCTTAGCCCAGCGACAAGTATAATTTTGCTGGTTCTAAACTTCCGAATGTTCCTTTTTATTATTCGCTTGTTCTGTTTTACATATTCCAGCCCTGAATCAAAATCGCGTTTACCACACGAATTATCTGTTTTATCACCAATAAAGACTTTTAGCTCATCTGCAATCTTTACATTGTTGGTCAAATGGGCAAAATCAGTACTGATTGCAAGGTAGTAATTCCCTTCTTTTTGATTGTAGTATAAGTCGTTTAGAACATTTGTTCCAAGATCGCCGATGAAGATCAGGAGGGGTTTATTATCTGGCTTAGGCCAACGAATTTTAATAATTGATCTTAAATTCATAATGATTCACTTTTAAATTTTTTTATACACATCTAAAAACCCACCTTCCTCATATTGCTACTGATACTTTCCTGTTGGCAAATATTTTTAATTTCGTTTATGTCCGGCATGCTACCAGTGAGAATTTTTGTCATCAGAATTTTTTTCTTAATGTTAAAGATTTGTGCTCCGGAAAAACTGAATTGTCGCGAAAGTATTTCGACATCCTGATCAGACAAACCGCTAATATTATTTCTCCAGATTTTATTCCTTACTTGCACATCGGGATTACTAAGCTTAATCTTAAATAAAAATCTACGTTCAAATGCAAAATCAAGATTGTCGGTAAGATTTGTAGTTGCGAAAAAAATGCCTTTAAACTCTTCTAACTCTTGTAGAATAATATTTTGCATTGCATTCTCTGTTTTGGCAACATTTGACGATTCGACTGATTTGCGTTTAGAGAGTATCCCGTCTGCTTCGTTGAAAAACAGAATTGGAGCTTTTTTCGAAAGATTGTAAAACTTACGATAATTATCAAAAACATCCTTAATCAATTTCTCACTTTTACCAAACCACATCGATTTAGTATCGCTAATATCAACTCGGTAGATTTCACGTTTTGTACGTTGTGCTATTTGATAAACTGTTTCGGTTTTTCCGGTTCCAGGTGTGCCGTAGAGCAATACTGTTAAACTTTCGGGCATATTTTCCTTCTTTAAATCAGACATCATTCGTTTGTAGTTTGAAGGTTTAAATGCATTCTCTAGTAATGTGATTTCTTTTAACTCCGCAGAATTATAGTAAAGATTCTTTTTTACGAGATTGTCAGGTTTTATTATGGAATCATCAATTTGTGCATTTGTGCTGATCAAAATAAGCGAATCCTTACCAAAAAAGCTTTCAATGCATTTGTTTGTAAGATTGACATCATATCCCCCAAAAGCATCCGGGACTAAATCAATCAATCCTTTTTTTATTAATTTACTTTCCTTGCTTATCAATAGCTTTCTAAACTCGAACTTAAAGTTGTTTCTGGAAAGTACGTTATCAATCCCGCGACTCAGATCGGTTTTATTGTTTCCTACGAGGAATTCCCCGCACAAATAGTTTAGAAAGATAATTTCATTAACTGTAGCACCAAGAGATTTTATCTTTTTTGCAACCGATAATCCCGAGTTTTCGGAAAGAAAACTAATTACTGATTTTTCAAGATATGATTTATAATCTTCGGAATTTATCTCGGCTTCTTCAATAACTTTTGTAAAATCATCAAAAAAGCTAAACACATCTTCCGATTTTTTAACCTCCTGCAAAAGCTTACACCCCGAAATAAGTGATACCGCAGTTTCGTTAGTTACCGAAAAACTAAAATCTGTAATTAAATCGTCATCATCCCCCGATGCTTTAAGCAACTTTTTTCGCGAAAGAGTTTTTAAATCCTGATAATACTCCAGCATTGCAACCGGTTTTACTCCTAAATGATTTGCAATATCTTTGAGGCTTATCTTGCCCGAATTTAATGAAAGATTAAAAATTACTCCGAAAATATATGCTTGCATTGGGCTAATTTTGTAAAATGTAGATATTTCCTGCAGTTCGTTGGTTAG
>JAQVEY010000233.1 GCA_028697515.1 Bacteroidales bacterium
TACCGCGCCTTTTTTGATAAAAAGATTCTCCGCCTCCGAAAATACCTCCGATTCCAGAAGAACGGTCCTGTAGAAGAATTAAGGTTATGACTATAACCGGTATTATGATTTGGGCAATAGTAAGCGCAAGCATCAATTGTTCCTTCAATCATGTTATCACTTTTTTAATATACAGTCTATATTATGGTCATCAACTATAACATATTTGTATCCTTGCTCTGTTAAAAATATTTGTCTATTTGCAGAGTATTCTTGATCTCTGGTATCTTTAGTGACAATTGAATAAAACTTTGCAGATGATCCATCTTTCTTTGGCCTTAATATCCTCCCTAATCTCTGGGCTTCTTCTTGTCGCGACCCAAAAGTACCTGAAACTTGGATAGCCACATTTGCATCTGGCAAGTCTATGGCAAAATTTGCCACTTTAGACACAACAAGAATACTAATCTTACCTTTTCTAAAATCAGAGTATATTCTTTCCTGCTTTTTTATTTTTTCAGTTAGTGTTTTTACTTTTATATTGAATTCTTTTTTCTGTTTTGCTGTAAGTTCAAATAGGGTGTTCTGGTTTGTCAATCCAAATAGTTCTCCTTTCCATTTGTTTAAATCTTTTAACTCCATACTATTAGCAGCTATCTCGGTGCGAAAATCTGATTTTATAGTTCTAATCAGTTTTTCCATTTCGTGTTTTTGCTCTTTATTAACTGCATTGCGGTAGGTTTGTACAGCAACACGATACATATCAATTGACCATTTGCTCTTTTTTAATGCCTGTTTTAAGTCAGCATCAATTGGAAAACGAGAGATTAACGAATTTCCACATTTAATATTAATATCAATATTTGGCAAAGTTTGTAACTCAAGGAGCTCCCGTCCATTTTTAGTATAATAAGCATTTTTTAACAGCTCTATCCATAGTCGAAGGCGGCAAATCTTAACAGAATTTGGATTTATGTCAACTCCGAACAAACAGTTTTCAATAATAGTCTGCTTCTCAAGGAATAGAGTTTCTTGTATTCTTTGGCTTTCTTTTGAATTTGGATTATACTCAAAAAGTTCTCCATCTTCATCTGTTACAATTAACTCATCATTTACAACTTCGATATGATATTCTTTGAGTCTCTTACCATCCCTGTCCTGCAATATTTTTAAATCATTTTTAATAGTAATTATCTCATTCAAAGCAGAAACAAGAAAATGTCCGGAACCAACAGCTGGATCACAAATTTTCAGAGAGTTAACAATATTATTTGCTTCAGTCCTATCTTCTATTTTATCATATAAATCATACAATGTTTCGCATTTCCAGTCTTTAATTTCGTTAAACTTTTGCAATACTGCCCGCCTAATTGTTTCGCGACTCATGTACATTGTGATAAATCCCGGAGTAAAAAACGAGCCATCTTTGTACCCATTGATTTTTTCGAATATCAAACCAAGTACAGATGCGTTTATCAAGGTTTTATTCTCTTCTTGAATATCCTCGGAGCCTTCGCTTGAAAAATCATAAGCTTCTAAAAATTCAAATAAGTATTGTAGAGTTGTAATTTCGCCGCTACGCTTTTTGCCGCTATTGTCTTTGAGTACTGTACCTGCAATAATTGGTATTTTATCATCATCAGATAAATTACTGATAAAAATTGCGGAATGCTCCAATTCGTTTGGCTCAAATAATGATGAATTAAGATATGGGACCTTTGAATACAAATCTTTTACTTTATTATTACGGTCTTCTGGTTTTCTTGCCAATACTTGAAAGAACAATGTATTTAAATCGTCATAATTGTGAATTCTATCTGAATTTAAAAATGAATACTCATTATTCCCCTTATGATATTTAAGTAATTGGGCTTCGAGCAATTTAAGAAACAATATTCTGTTTATCCATGTTATTGTCAGCTCCAGTCCTACAGCAAAAAGCCTTTTTTCGTATGTATTTCCAAATTGTTTTACATTTTCGATTCTGTTAATTTTGTCAAGACTATCAAGCTGTATAATTGTATTTTCGAGAATTGATCCGTAATCCCTGTCTTTTTCAGCTTTTCTGGTAATAAGTTTTTTATTCCCTTCTTTTGTCTCTGTTAGTCCGATAATATGCAAAAGCTCAGAGTAGAAACGTTTATCTAAACTATTACTGTCATTCGCAAAAGGTAGTTTAAGCAAATGTTCGGGCGAAAATAACTTATAGAGAGCAATTAGTTTGGTGTCGTCTGCCTTATTCTCGTTTCGTAATGGCTTTTCATAATCTCGAATGTCAAAATAGGTAAAGGAAATTTCTGATTTTATGCTGTCAACAAAAGGTTTTGCAATTTGGGTGTAAAAGAACTCGGTATTTTTTCCAGAAAGACGTCCTTCTTCAAAATCGGTAAACTGTTTGACAAAATTTTTGTTGCTTGCAAACAGTTTTTCAAATTCATTTGCCTCAAAAATGTACCATTCATTTATGTTTGTTGCAATAATATGCTTTAAATCAAGATTTTTTTCAGTAATTCTTTCTCTTAAATAATAAAGAATTAGTTCATGAAAAGCTTTAGAGTTAATATTGTCACGACTAAGCATTTCGGATTTATTGGTTGGCTTTTTTGCCTCTAAAACAACTCCAACTTTGCTTTTTGTGTCTTTACCATTATAAATTACTAGATCATTTCGTCCTTTTGTGTTAATAAAATACTCGGGATGAAAATATGTTCTGTTCAAAAATGCAGCAACAAGATTCTTATGAAACTCTTCCGATTCATTTGTATTAGAGCGGTCTAGTAATTCAATCAAATTTGATTTAAACTTCTCAATTTCTAAGCGATTCGGCTTAAGTTTCAGAAACGCTTTATTTAAAGAACTTTTTGGATTTATTGATTTTATCTGCATCTGATTCAATTTACAAATTTTTGTCTTGTAAAATTATAGTAAATTCCTGAAAAAAGCTAAAAACATAAATGTTTTATTGACAAAGATTATCAACATTAAATTAATAGTAAAATGTTAATAAACCGGTGTGTCAAATAATCCTATCGCCCTTATCCTTTTCTCAAAGTAAATGCCACTGTAGTTCCAATGCCCACCGAACTGCGAACATTAACACGTTGACCATGTGCTTCGACAATATGTTTTACTATTGCAAGGCCTAAGCCTGACCCCCCCGAATTTAGTGAGCGGCTTTTATCAACCCTGTAAAATCTCTCGAAAACTCTGGGTAAGTCTTCGCTTGGGATACCAACTCCATTGTCTGTAATCTCAATAAGAATATCTTTGCCCATTTCAAAAAACTCTGCTTTAACGATTCCTCCCTGATTGTTGTAATTCACAGCATTAATTATCAAATTTGAAAACACTTGTGAGATATGCTCTCTGTCTGCCTTAACCATAAGAGCTTTGTCGTAATGCTGTATTAGCTCAATTTTTATTTCTTTAGATTTTATCATTTCTTCTAATGATTCAAAGCATTCGTTACATAATATTACAGGATCGAAGGTTTTATTATTTAGAACTAGCTGCCCCGATTCAAGTTTGGTAATTGTGTCTAAATCTGACACTATATTAATCATTCGATTAATATTCTTCTCGATTTTCTTTAAATATTTCTCATTTATACTTTCATCCTGCAAACCGCCTTCGAGAAGAGTAAGGGTATATCCCTGAATATTAAAAATCGGGGTTTTTAATTCATGTGCAACATTCCCAACAAATTCTTTACGATAATTGCTCATTTCAACAATTTGGGCCATTTCTTTTTCCTGTTCGTTTACCCAATCATTGACATCAGATTCTACCTGATGAATTAAGTCGCGTGAATATACTTTGCTCAAATTCTTCTTGTTTTTACCCTCTTTTCTTTTTCTTATTGTTTTATAAATTAGTCTGATACGATCATAAATGAATTTATACAAGAATAGTCTTAAAACAAAAAAAGAAATTAAACCGAAGATTGCCGAAACTATTAAAACAATTGACCATCGTATTTGCAAATTGAAAATCAAATCAGATAAAAACACACAAGCTAAAACAGAAGCCAATGTCGTTAAAGTATAGAATAAAGATATTTTATTAGGGCTAAATTCTTTCATATAATAATGTGTTACTAATTAATATTAAACTTGTAACCTATTCCCTTAAGAGTAATAATACGATTATCGCCAATTTTCTCTCTTAGTTTTCTGATATGGACATCAATTGTTCTATCTCCTACAACAACTTCGTTACCCCAAACAAAGGAATAAATTTCTTCCCTCGAAAACACTTTCCCGGGAGATGACACAAAAAGTTTCAATAATAAGAATTCCTTTTTTGCTAGTATAACAGATTTGCCGTTTATTATGACTGAATGTGCCCCGAAATCTATCTCCATTCCCTCAATTGAAAATTTAGAATTTTCGGAAAAGGCACTTTTCTCAGCACGGCGAAGCAAAGCTTCAACCTTTTTAAGGAATACGGCAGGTTTAACTGGTTTTGTAACATAGTCATCAGCACCAACATTAAAACCAGCAATCTGAGAAAAATCTTCTGCTCTGGCAGTAAGAAAACAAATAAGAATATCTGCAGTAGTTTTTTCTTTACGCAAAGCTTCGCATACCTGCATCCCATCCATCTCAGGCATCATGACATCAAGAATTATTAAATCGGGAAGATGCTTTTTTGCTTTTTTAATGGCTTCGATGCCATTTTCAGCAACAAAAACAGTATAAGTTTCTTTTTTCAGGTTGTATGACATAAATTCAACTATATCGGGATCGTCATCAACTAGAAGAATTTTAATTTGACTTTTCTCTTTCATAATCTTTTCAATAAATCTGAAACTTGATATAAAAGTAGTAAAATTGTTTGAAGACGACAAATAAAAAAACTTTATACTGTGGTAAA
>JAQVEY010000234.1 GCA_028697515.1 Bacteroidales bacterium
TTTTGACATTAATGACCCTCCGGGATCAGATTTTGTTGTAGATGCAGATACGTATATTAAAGTTTGTTTTTGGGCAACTCATACTTATGTTTCCGATATAGGTTTTTATTTAAAATCCCCTGGATATCAAGCGGCTAATCCCGGTGAAACTGGCGTTGTTCAGTTATGCCCTGCTGCATCTGACTGGGGACCAAGTGCTGCTCAAGGTAGTTGGACTGGAATTCCATGGACATCTTTGGGATGTAGTGATTCTTCTGACGAAAACACAGTTTGTAATTCGGGTAATAATGTTGGCAGTGGAACAAATGGATTTTGTTTTCAGACGCATAGCGCCCCCGGGGGCGGTGTTATGGCTGCTGGAACGCCGAGCTTAACCCCTTGTGTTTGTGATTTACCTACACCTTTAGTAGGAAATTATGCTTCGGTCGGCCCTTGGACAACAATTTATGGATCTAATGCAGCCGAACCAGGATGGGCAGTACAAATATATGATTGTGAGGGTGCTGATGTAGGTGCTTTAACAAGAGCTACTATAACTATTGTAGGCGAAACCGATTGTGGAACAGCAACTTTTACATATGATTCAGGAACAATAAATTCTACAATTAATGACAATTCATGTAATGCTTCATCTGCTTCTATTTATGTTGTTCCACCAGGAGAACCAGGCGGATCATATTCAGTAAGCTCTTCTATAACCTCAACTGAATGGTCATCTGTCCCCGCAGGTTTTTCAGGGACTAATCTTAGCGAACAAATTGTTGCTGGAACATCTGAATATCCGACAGAAACAACTGATTTTATTCTTACTGTGACTGAAACTATAAATGTTGCTGGTAATCCAACATGTACAACAATAGCATCTGAAACATTTGTTACTTTGCCTGCTAATGCAACTATTTCTCCAGTTAATCCGATGTGTGTAAATAGTGACCCAGTTCAACTTCAGACAGCTAGTGGTGGTGGAACCTGGACAACTTCTGCACCTGCAGGGACTATACAAAATGGATATTTCTATCCAGCAACAGCAGGACCTGGCACACACACTATTACTTATACAATTACAGGACCTTGTGAGGATACAGATGAAGTTAATGTAACTGTTTATGACAATATAGTTATTGAAAACTTTACTGATGATGTATGTTCTGGCGATAACACTCAATATTTTGTTAGCTTTGATGTGAATGAGTCTTTGGGTGGATCTGCGAATTTTTATGTGGACTTAGGAACTGGATCTATTCCATATAATGATAATTATGCCGGAACTTTTACATCAAATACTATTTATAACATGACTATCACTGATGCTCATGGTTGTAGTGAATATGAATTTCATGGGCTTACGAATTGTGGTTGTGAAACAGATGCAGTTACTATGACGAGCTTTGTGCCTGTAATTCTATGTGCCGATGAATGCTCAGATATGGTTACTCATCAAAACAATCAGCAACTTGACGCGAACGATACTTTTGAATTTATTATTCACGATGGGTCATATCCTGCTAATATTTTGGCAACTAATTCAACTCCAGAGTTTTGTTTTAATGATATTCCCAGTCCTCAATATAATGTAACCTATTATATATCTGCTATATGTGGAGATGATGTTGGAGGTCATGTCTCTCAAATAGATCCATGTTATTCTCAATCCTTAGGTACACCTGTAATATGGTATGAGAACCCTGTTGCATATATAAGTGAAACTGAATTCTCAACCTGTGGATTAAGTGCTATTTTAGAAGCAGAACCTCCCAGTGCCGGAATGACAGGAAGTTGGAGTGCTAGCTCATCTTTTGTGCCTACAGGTGGATCAACTATTAGTGACCCTACCATCAATGTACTAGCTGCTGATTATGGAGATGTGGAGTTTACCTGGACAATTAGAAATGGTAATTGCAATGGCTCTGATAATATTATGGTTCATTTTAATCAAACTCCTATTGCTTATGCCGGAGAAGATTTTTCAACATGTGGAACTGTTGCAGATGTTGAAGCAGTATTTAGTATATCCGGTTCTACTGGCTATTGGAGTGGACCAGGTTCATTTACCTCTTCGACTAGTGCTTCAACTTCTGTGATGTCAAGTATAGGGGTACAGATATTTACATGGAGAGAAGAAAATGGCGAATGTTGGGATGAAGATAATTTAGCAATTACATTTATTCAGGAACCTTCTCCTACTGCAGTAAGTAATTCAGATACTGTATGTGGAAATGAGTATAATTTGAATGTACTTAATAGTGTTTATGACGGTTATTGGACTGCATATACAGGAGATCCTTTACAATTAATGATTCCAGCTCCTGATTATAGTCCTTCTATTTATTCACCACAGGCTACAGTCACAATCGGAAATTATCCCGGTTATACTAAAGAAGTTGTATTTGTCTGGGTCGAAACAAATCAGGTTAATGGAGTACAATGTACTAATGATGCTAGTTTAACTGTTGTGTTTTCAAAAACCCCTTATGCTAGCGTTGGTCCTGTAAATGAGGCTGAAATTTGTGGAAGTATTTTTCCGTTATACGCTGATACTACAGGTTCGGGTTGGGCAGAAGGAACATGGTTCGCCAAAGATGTTATCGCAAGTTTTGATGATGTTCACGATCCCTTCACATCAGTTACAATTCAAACTCCTGCTAGTTTTGGTGATACAGCATATGTCAGAGTTCCATTTATTTGGGCAATGAGAAACGGGGGTTGTTCTACTATGGATACTATGTGGGTAACATTCTATCAACGTCCTGTTGCAAATGCTGGACTTGATGATGCAATTTGTGGAAATACTTATGAACTCGGAGCAGTATATGATTTTACCGAAAACGAAGTATATACTCCTTCAGGTATTTGGTCAGCATATAATCCACCTGTAGGGCAAACAGCATATATAAGTCCTTTAAATAGCGATACAACCGAAGTTACAGTTACTCAAGTTGGTCTTTGGAGTTTCGTTTTCAGGGAAAATAATTCATGGCTTACGTCTTGTTATTCAACAGACACTGTCTTAATAGAATTTGTTGAGAATCCTGTTATATCTGCAGGTGAAGATAAGGATGTTTGTGGACAACAAACTTATATGGAGGCAGTCAGTGGTGGACACGATGGCAATTGGCTTGCTACTCCAGGTGTGGCTTTTAACGATTATACAGACCCAAATACCCATATAGCAGTGGGTGATTATGGAGATATAACTTTCTATTGGCTTGAAAGTAATTCAGCTACCACAACTTCTTTATCCTGTACTTCGAAAGATTCTGTTGTTATAACTTTCTGGCGTGTACCTACTGCAAATATTCTTACAGATGAAGCGGACTCTACAGTTTGCGGATTGACATTTTATAATCTGAGAGCCGAAAATCCGGGTAGTGAAATTAGTGGATATTGGTATAATATCAATCCTGCAACTGATTACGGTGATGAATTCTCCTGGAGTACTTGGGCAACAGTACCTAATTACGGTTATCACGATTTTTACTGGATTGAAGAAACAGGCCCAGGACTAACTCCAGGTTTCTGTAATGATACTGCAGGTCCGTTAACCATAAGGTTTATTCAAATACCAGATGCAAATGCAGGTGGAGATACTTTATTCTGTGGATTGACAGGTTTTCTTCATGCCATACCAAGCGTTGGAGACGGAGTATGGAGTACCCCTTCAATATTGAATGTTCAATTTGCTGACGAAAATAATCCAAATACACAAGTTACTTCAAATGTAATAAATACTGGAAATCCAACTTATCCTGATTTTACATTAATATGGACAGAAGACAATAGTAATGGCTGTACAGATAGTGACACAATGAAGGTCATTTTTGCCAGAGTACCATCGTCAAATATTCAAATTATTCCGCCAAAATGTTTTGGTGAGCCTGCTACAATAGCAGCGGCAGAGGATAGTTTGCAGCAATATACATGGAATTTCTCTGGAGGAATAATTGATAGTGTAGCACCAGATAATGACATGGGAGGCACCTACGAGAACTTTGTATATTGGACAGACGGAGAAGATAGTCATATAATAAGTTTAGTAGCAACCAACTATTGGGAATGTATGAGTCCAACCAATATGGATACAATACAAGAGCCTGCCATTCCAGATTTTGGAGTACAAATAATATCAGACACCTGTGCACTGGGTAAGGGAGGAATTATCTTTGAAGACACAATTTTAAGCAATGCATTTTTCTGGCTACATCCAGAATATGGTCCACCTGCAGGAACTGCAGTAACTTCTGTATATAATATTCCGGCAGGTGATTATGATATAAGAGTATCTTATCTTACTCCAAATAACACCAATTATGCATACTACATACAGACATTTGGTACAGCAAATTGTATTGACACTGTTCAATATGAAATAGAAACCATAGGTATGATAGAAGCAGAAATATCAATATCAGCAGATATAATTCTTGAAGACCTAGTTGCACCTGAGGCCAATGTAATATTCATAAACAGTTCATTTTATGACAATGTAGGTAAACGCTGCGAATGGCATTTTGGAGACGGTACAATACAAAAAACCTGTGATGAGCTGGTAGAGCATGTATATACTACAGCTGGCTGTTTTGATCCATTCCTGATAGTAATGAACAGAGATTTGCTTGAGTGTAGAGATACGGCATATCTTGAAACATGTGTATTTGTTGATGATATGAGCAAATTAGAGATACCAAATATCTTTTCACCAAACGCAGATGGAGTAAATGATTTCTTCCAAGTGAAAGCCCAGACCTTACGTACATTTAGTGGAATGATAGTCAATCGTTGGGGCAGAACGGTATATACTTGGGAAAATTGGCAAGATTACGAAGCAGGCTGGGATGGAACATTAGATGGT
>JAQVEY010000235.1 GCA_028697515.1 Bacteroidales bacterium
CTTTAAGTAGCCGTTTAGTTTTGACGGTGTTTTTGTAAAAGGCTTACCGATAACAAGGTTTTCGCCTATTGGTAAATCGGGATTGAAATACCCCGAAGCAAGTATTCCCGGAATGGTTAAATCTTCACCCCACCATTTAGTCTCAAGTTTTAGGGCATAGCTTCCCGAATAAGAATCTGTAGTTTTAGTTGCAGTAATGGGACCACCAATTACAGATAAATAATTTAGTCCGTCCCACCAGTCTCCCGAAGGTTTATCAAAACTAACCTCTCCTTGGGTTTGGATAGTCCATACTTCAAAATCGCCACCAGCAAGATCTTCAGTAACTGTGGTGTCAGGTGGATCAACAGGATCTTTATCGCAAGCGATGAAAGAAAATGTTGAGAGTAAAAACAATGCAATTATTATAAAATATTTCATTGTTTAATAAATTTTTGAGTGTGCAAAAGTCCTTTATATTCTACAGATATAAAATATGTTCCCAAATCCAGATTCGAAATATCTATTAGGTCAACAAAAATGCCTTCGGTTGTCTTTTTTCCTTGAACATCAAAAATTTGATATTTACAATTTATAAATATCTTATTTAGAGAAATGTAATTAATCCCCGGACAAGGAAAAACGCTAAGTTCAGAATTATAATTACTTATAATACCAGTATTGTAATCAAGTTCAATTTTATCAATATATAATACACTTTCTGCTACAGGATTATCGGGATGTGAAGAAACGGCCATAATATTAAGAATTTCAGGATCAAATTCATTTCGGTATTCCACATCTATAATTAGTTGACTGTAAGCACTTTGGGTTTCATAACTATCAAATAATGCAGTTGCAACAGTATCAGGAATATCAGTACCATCATTTCTTAACATCCACATTCCAATTCTCATCATATCTGTTTCCACTGGCAAATACTTATACCAAAGTTTTAGTTTGTTGGGTTTTAGATTAAATTCAATTCCACCAGTTATACTTGTTTCTTGTGTTCAAAGATCAATATCAAAATCACCCAAAGTGATAAATCCAGGAGCAACAAAAGTCAAAATAGTTTTGGACGTTAGTTTCGCCGCATAACTTCCTTCGTAAGAATCATCTGTTTTTTCGGTGGTAACTTTATAGATAGGCATAACATTAGTGGTAGGATTGGCTGTATTCCACGAAACTGGATCTTCATGACCCTCGGCAGCTGTGTACCACTCCTCAAAACTATTGTTCGGAATATTCTGAGAATAAACCACTATAGTAAAAAAGAAAAAAATCGAAACTGTGAATATTTTAATCATAAGTCAATAATTTCAAAATAACAAGCAATTAACAAGTTGCCAGACAAAATGTTTAAACAGATAATTTGTTTATCTTAGGTTTTTAAACCCATTTTCTATTTCGAAACTTATTCTTTCAAATACCTCCTCAAAACTTCCGAGACCGCTAATTTTAACAACTCCATGTAAATCGTTGTATTTTTCAATTACCGGAACAGTTTTGTTTTCATGATCTTGCAATCTTTGAACTATTTTAGCGGTGCTTGAGTCGTAAGGCATACAATCTTTTGTTTTGCTTCTTTCGTCTAATCTACGTATCAATTCAAGCATTGGCACTTCAATTTCTATAATTTTAGACAGTGATGAGCCATGTTTTTTTAATAATCCATCTAAGATATAAGATTGTACCAAAGTACGTGGGAAGCCTTTAAAAATATAACCTTTAACACCTTTTGAATTTTCTAGTTTTTGTTCTATCAGTTTAACAACAATTTCGTCAGGAATAAGCTGTCCATTATTATATAATTCCTGAACTTGTTTTCCGATTTTGCTTTGTTTTGCAATTTCTTCGCCAAGCATTGGGCCTGTTGCAACATATTCCAATCCATATTTTTTTGAAATAGCTTTTCCTTGCGAACCGCGACCCGAACCGGGATATCCGAACAATACAATATTAAGTAAACGTTTGCTTAATTCTGATTTGATAATTTGATTTATCTTAGATTTGACTTTATCAATTGTTTCGGTACCGTCAATATCAAAATAAACGCCTTTATCTTTATAAAAATTCAATACCGGAAGAGTTTTCTGATTGTATTCTTTCAACCTGTTACGAATAACCATTTCATTGTCATCCGAACGCCCGGAAGACTCTCCTCGTTTAAGTAAACGTCTCACAGATTCTTCTTCAGGGACTTCGAGACTTATAAGACAATTTAATGAAGTATTGAGTTTTATCATTAGTCCTTCGAGAATGTAAGCCTGAATATAAGTCCTAGGAAAACCATCAAATAAAAATCCGTTTACGTTTGGATTATCAGTTATTGTTTTTTCAATTATCTGGACAATAATTTCATCCGAAACTAAACCCCCTGATGCTATAATGTTTTGAGCTTCTTTTCCTAATTTCGATTGTTCTTTAATTTCTTTACGCAACATGTCACCTGTAGAAATATAAAACAAATTATATTCTTTGGTGAGAAATTCCGATTGAGTACCTTTACCGGCACCTGGAGGTCCAAATAATGCGATATTTAACATTCTTATAAAGTATTTAATTTATATGCAAAATACAAAAATTATTTAGATTATAATTGAATAACTAAAATTATTTGTATTTAATATAAATACTTAATAAGCTCTTTCGTTTTTGTTTTCGTAAAAATTGATAAATGATGTATTTACAACTTTGTTACCTCCCGGAGTTGGATAATTACCTGTAAAATACCAGTCTCCGTGGTTGTTTGGACATGCTTTATGTAAGTTTTCAACACTTTGGAATATTACTGCAACTTCTGCATTAATACATTTATTCTTAATTATTATTGCAATTTCTTCAGCAATTTCTTCAGCAGAAAATTCTTTATAAATATTATTAACATAATTTACAATATCTTCTTTTGGAAGGTTTTGTTGTGATTTACATAATTTATATGTATCGTCAATAATTTTCTGCTTATTATTTTTCTTTAGCAGGTCAATAGCAGCCTGGAATGCAACAAAATCATTAATTTTGGCCATATCAATACCATAACAATCGGGATATCGAATTTGGGGTGCTGACGAAACTATAACTATTTTTTTAGGATGAAGTCTGTCCAGAATTTTTAAAATGCTTTGCCTTAGAGTTGTTCCTCTTACAATGCTGTCATCAATTATAACCAAATTGTCGGCGTCTTTTGTTATAGTTCCATAAGTTATGTCATAAACATGTTCTACCAACTCATTTCTATCTTCGTCTTGGGTTATAAAAGTTCGCATTTTAGCATCTTTAACTGCTATCTTTTCAACTCTAGGTCTTAATTCGAGTAGCGCCTTTAATTCTGCATCAGATAATTTACCGGACTTATTCTTTATTTCATTCTGTTTATATTCATTCAGATGTGTTTCCAAACATTTCAGCATTCCATAAAATGCCGTTTCTGCCGTATTGGGGATAAACGAAAATACTGAATGTTCAAAATCATAATCAATTTCTTCTAAAATTTCAGGAACCAACAATTCACCCAATTTTTTTCTTTCATTGTAAATATCAAAGTCTGTTCCACGCGAAAAATAAATTCTCTCAAAACTACAGGGAGCTTTTTTCTCTGGTAGTCTTATCATTTGTTGGCTGATTTCTCCGCTTTTTTTAATGATAATTGCTGATCCGGGTTCTACTTCCTTAACATCTTCGGTAAAAACATTTAATGCTGTTTGAATAACTGGCCTTTCAGATGCCGCAACAAATATTTCGTCATCATAATAGTAATAAGCCGGTCTTATTCCCCAGGGGTCGCGTACTATAAAACTATCACCATGGCCAATTATTCCACCCATTACATAACCTCCATCCCAGTTTTGAGTAGAATCGCGTAAAACTTTTGCAACGTCAATATTCTTTTCAATTAGTCCACTTATTTCTTGGTTTTTGAAGCCTTGATTTTTGTATTCTCGGAAAAGTTTTTGGTTCTCTTCTTCCATAAATAAACCAATTAACTCAAGGGCTGTAACAGTATCTGAGTACTCTTTTGGATGTTGACCAAATTCAATAAGATATTTAAAAAGTTCATCAACATTTGTTAAATTGAAATTTCCTGCTAATGCCAGAGTTTTAGTTCTCCAATTGCTTGTGCGAAGTACAGGATGCACAAGTTCAACATTGTTTTTCCCAAATGTGCCGTACCTTAAATGTCCTAAATAAAGTTCGGCGGCAAATTCAAGCTTGTTTTTTGCCCATTCTGAGTCATCTATCTTATCAGGGTTCTTTTTTAAAGCGTTGTCTATATTATTATAAATTTCATTAAAACAATCTATAATTGGCGTGGATGATACGGATCTCTTTCGACTCATATATTTTAGACCAGGCTCCATATCAATTTTTAATCCTAAAATTCCTGCACCGTCTTGACCACGATTGTGCTGTTTTTCCATTAATAAATACAGCTTATTGATTCCGTATCTCCATGTACCGTATTTTTTTTGATAATATGATAATGGTTTTAATAATCGGAGAATTGCTATTCCGCATTCGTGTTTTATCTGGTCGCTCATATTAAAGGTCTAATAATAAGATAGTTACAAGTCTGTTGACTATGTGTACAAATCTATATTTTTTTAAGCAGACTTGGAAACTATTTTTTTCAAAAAAATTAACAAAAGTCAAGTTTCTGTTATCATGACTGTTTTTTTAATGTTTATAAATAATTATGACAAAAGATATTATGAGTATATTTATATATTTAGTTATTTTACCTTAAATCCGCAAATTACAAAAAATGTTAAGACAGGTAAATTTTTTTATGGAATTTCATCCTAATATTTCAAATATTCACTAAAATTCTGTAAAAACTCTGCCTTATTTTGACAATATTTTGTTG
>JAQVEY010000236.1 GCA_028697515.1 Bacteroidales bacterium
ATATTATTCTGTATTTTGCATAGAAAAACAAGAAGAAACTCACTTGTAATTCGCCGGCATTATCGTCAGTTTTTACAACATATGCCTTCCCTTCCGCTTGGCTATTTGTTCCATCTGGTTTTACGCCTTCATTTAGAACTGTAATTTTCCCGTTTTCACGCATAGAATATGTAGCTGTCACATAGTCGAGCCCACGTTCAAAACTGTGGTCGAGTCTTGCTATTTCATACCATTTTCCTAGATATTTGTCCGGTTCAAAATTTTTCACAACAGCCAAATCTTTTGTCGATGTAGCACAACTCATAATAAAAGGTATTAGTATAATTAAGTATTTTTTCATATTACAATTTAAAAAACATAAATATATACCAAATTTGAAATAATTTGTTTCATATCGGGTAATTATTTTTATTACCTTTGAAAAAAACAGTTAAATAATGACTAAGACTACCCAAAAGGCAAAAATAAAGTTTTTTTTAAATATTGTTTTGCCATCTATATTAGCTGTCGTACTATTTATTGTAACCCTATTTTTTATTGTTCTCCCATATTTTGAGAAATCAATGATGGATCGTAAAAGAGAAATGATAAAAGAGTTGACCAATACAGCTACAAGTATTCTGGCAAAATATCAGAAAGATGAAGTAGATGGTCTTCTAACTAGGGAAGAAGCTCAGGAAACAGCAATATCTCGTATTCAATATTTAAGATATGGCGAAGAAAATAAAGATTATTTCTGGATAACTGATATGAAACCGGTAATGATTGTACATCCTTATCGGCCAGATTTAAACGGTACAGATTTGTCTGATTTTGAAGATTCGCATGGAAAAAAGCTATTTGTAGAATTTGTCAAAACTGTTGAAAAAAGTAAACATGGATTTGTTGAATATACCTGGCAATGGAAAGATGACCCTGAAATAATCGTACCTAAATTGTCTTATGTTCAACTTTTTGAACCTTGGGACTGGATTATTGGAACAGGAATTTATCTCGAGGATGTAAAAGCTGAAATCGGAATACTTACAAGGCGCTTTACTCAGATAAGTATTATAATTTCTTTTATAATTGCATTGATACTATTTTATGTGGGAAGGCAATCATTTAATATTGAGAGAAAAAGAAATATTGCTGAAATCGAATTAAACCAATCTCGAGAAAAGTACAGATCATTGGTTGAGGCATCAACAGATGGACTGATAATGTGGATCGACGGTAAAATCACTTTTATTAATACCGTTTTCGAAAGAATGGTTGGTAGAAAATTTAGTGAAATTGCAGAATTAGGAATAGAATCTATATTTTCATTGAGCGATGATGTTAAAAAGAATCTTTATGAGGGAAATTTTAATCTTTTGAAAAACACAATTGAGAGTTTTATAACAACTAGTGATAAAACTACTGATGTTGTTGTTAATTTAAACGTAATAAAGTTCTATGAAAAGAATGCAGTTGTATTCTCAGTAAAAGATGTTAGTTCTGATATCCAAACTAAAGAAGAGTTGTTATTTAACAAAGAGAAATTTAAAGTGTTAATGGATAGACTCAATCAAGGTATTTTTCGTACTTCGATGGATAATAAAGGTAAATTCATTGAAGCTAATTCAACTGCTTTGCAAATATTGGGATATAAGAATTTTGATGAAATTTCTGGTTTGTATATTCTTGATTTTTTTGTAGATAAAGATGATAAATTAAATTTTAAAAATAATTTGTTAAAAAACGGCTTTATTAAGAATAAGATTATAAAACTAAGAAATAAACAAGGTAAATTTATTTATACTTCGGTCTCATTAGTTGTTGTTAATGATACTGCAGGTCCCAGATTTTGTGATGGAATTATACAGGACGTTACATCCCAAATGAATATGGAGACAGACAATGCTAATGTTGAATATACTAAATATATGCAGTTATTGTTGCAACCAGCGATAAATATAGCTGCACATGCTGGAATTTGCTCATATAATACTCCATTGTCGGAGGTATTAGAATCTATGATTAAATCGGATGTAAATATAGTTATTGTGTATGGTCCTGATAATGAGGAATTAGGCTATATTTCTGATAAACACATACGAAATGCTTTAATTAGCGAAAATGAGATGGAAAATATAAAAGCATTTCAGACAATGAAATCTCCTTTATTAGTTTATTATGAAACAATTCCTGTTTTAAATCTATTACCAAAATTATCGGATGATAAGAACGAAATTCTATTTCTTAAAGGCGAAGGTAAAAATATGACGGGTTATGTAACTCGAAAAGAGCTATTCCTTTTTAATGAGTATTTACCTGTAAAGATTATCAATAGTGTTCAAAATGCAAACGATATTAATGACCTTAAACAAATATATAAGGATTTTATTTCAGCTGTAATTCCTTTAATTGAAGTAAATACAAATTCATTATTAATTTTTAATCAGCTTTCAATTATTTCAGATCTTCTATGTAAAAGGATAATTGAAATAGGAATTGGTAAATTCGGAAAAGAACCTGTTCCATTTGCTTTTATTACAATGGGAAGCGAAGGAAGGATGGAACAGACTCTTTATACTGATCAGGATAATGCCATTATTTATGAGGACTCTGACAGTATGGAAACGAAACAATACTTTGAGGTCTTGGCTGAATTTATTTCAGATTCTTTGAATACTATTGGCTATAATTATTGTAAAGGTGGAATAATGGCAAAGAATCCAGAGTATTGCCAAGCTTTGTCAGTATGGAAAAAGTATTTTGCAAAATGGATTAATAACGGAAATGCAAAAGATCTTTTAGAAATAAGTATTTTCTTTGATTTTAGGTTGACCTACGGAGAGGAAAAATTTGTTAATGAATTGCGTGAATACATTGATATTCAAACCAAACAAAATCCTGCCTATTTGTTTTTATTAACACAAAATAATTTAAAACTAAAGCCTCAGGTTAATTTTTGGGGCAATATCCTCCTCGAAACTGCAGGTGCTCCTCCCGAAACAGTTAACATTAAAGAAACTATTATGCCGATTGTTAGCTTTGCAAGAATATATGCACTAAAATATGGTGTTAATGAGGTCAATACAACAGAGAGATTAAAAAAACTCTATCAAAGCGAAATCCTTTCAGAATCAAGTTACAAAAACATTAGTCAGGCTTTTGATATACTTGGAAAAATTAGATTAAATCATCAGGCGACATTGATTAAAAATAATATTAGTCCCGATAATTTAATTAATACTCGTAATTTTAGCGAATTGGATCAGGCTATTATTAAGAAAATCTTGTCAAACATAAATACTATGCTGTCTAAATTGAGTTTTGACTTTAAAGGAACTCTTTAAAAGATTTCTTTATGTTATTAACCTACTTCAGATATTTTGGTAATTAGATTTCTATCAAGAATGCTTATTCTTTTGGCTTTAACATCAATAATTCCTTCTTTTTTAAATTCTGATAGAATACGCACAGCATTTTCTTCTGAAATTGCAGATAATTCCCCCAACTCTTTACGTGATAATAGCATTTCAAAAGAGTCTGATTTATGTAAATCTGCTAGATATAATAAACTGTCTGCAATCCTTCCTCTTATGTTTTTTTGATTTAGATTTATTATCTTGCTTAGTATTGATGATACTGATTTACCAAAGGCTTTATTTAGTTTGAGTAAAAAATTATGATTACTTATATATAGTTTTTTAATGCAATCCAGATCAATCATACATATCTGTGAGCTTTCTAGAGCTTTTACAGAATAGCTGTAGTATGGTGTTTCAAAAAAAGATAATAAACCTATATATGTTTTCGGTTTCATTATATATAAAGTTATATTTCGGTTATTTAAACCTTCAATAAATAATTTTGCTGATCCATCTACAAGATATATTGCATGGGATACTGGACTGCCTTGTTTGCAAATATATTCATGACGTTCGTAATGCACGTGTAAAGGTTTTATACATGTGAAGTCATTTTTACTGTCTTGAAGAGCTTGATAGATATCACATTTAAGTTGGCAATCATTACATGATATGTTTTTATTAAATTTCATAGCTTTAAAATTATTTTTCAAAAATACATAAAAAGTTGATATAAAACAATGTTACATTACAACTTAATAGAACATAAAATAAAGACATTAAATTATAAATTTGGCAACCACTAAACAGTGATTATAATTACATTACTAACTAAAAAATTTTTAACAATGTTACATGGATCTGCAGCTGAGTTAAAAGAAGACAAATCCGCTGACCGTAAGTCAAAACTGGGTTTGAAGTTCTTTTTCATCTATTTGATGTTTTACGTAATTTTTGTTGCGTTATGTCTATTCTATCCGGAATTTACCGGAACCCGTGTCGCTTTTGGTCTTAATCTGGCAGTAATTTACGGGTTTTCATTAATTATTTTGGCAATTTTAATGGGATTCTTTTACCATCTTGCCTGTTCACGATTAGAAGATAAACTAAATACGGAAGGAGGCCAGGTATGATTTATGATGTTTCTATATGGGCAGTGATAATATTTTTATCATTTGTGGCTTTAGTATTAGGCCTATCATTTTATTTTGCGAGAAAAACAAAAAGTGCAAGCAGTTATTATGCTGCTGGGGGTAATATTCATTGGGGAGTAAATGGTATTGCGTTTGCCGGAGATTATTTGTCGGCAGCGTCTTTCCTAGGAATTTGTGGTATGATTGCCTATGCAGGTTTTGATGGATTTTTATATTCTATTGGTTACCTTGCTGGTTGGGTAGTAGCATTGTTTGTTGTAGCCGAACCATTGAAAAGAATGGGTAAATTCACATTTACTGATGCTTTGGACAGTAAATTTAAC
>JAQVEY010000237.1 GCA_028697515.1 Bacteroidales bacterium
ATTACATAACTATGAACGTAAAGACATGATATCCCTGTCGAAAACATACAAATTGTTTTTTCCGACAAGATTCAATTTGTCAATTACCGCCTGCACAGAGCTTT
The DNA here is from genome assembly GCA_028697515.1 of Bacteroidales bacterium. GTDB lineage: Bacteria > Bacteroidota > Bacteroidia > Bacteroidales > ML635J-15 > Bact-19. The sequence continues at coordinate 105 of JAQVEY010000237.1, forward strand.
CTTCTTCGACTTGTTCTGAAACAAACCACTGTAACCAATTTTGAGTGGCATAATCACTTTCTTTTACAGAAGTTTCAACAATATTATTGATACTAGCACTAATATATCTTTCATGTTCAAGAACTTCGTCGAACAAAACATTAATGTCTTTCCATTCCGATTTGGGTTTTTCAAAACCAGGAATAAGTGCTCTACCTCCACGTTCATTTATATATGCAACGAATTTTAACATATGCATTTTTTCTTCCTCTGATTGAGCATAAAGCCATTGAGCAACTCCTGCCATTCCTTTACTTTCGGCCCAACTTGCCATAGAAAGATATAATACTGATGAAAAGCCTTCCTTTTCAATCTGTTCGTTTAGAATTTTTTCAACTTTTGGTTTTAACATAACTGTAATTTTTAAATTAATAATTAAAATTTATTTAAATAAAACCAAAATATACTAAAAATGTTTATCTTTAAATCAATATTTTTAAATTTATGAAGAAGTTTGTAATAAAAGATCTGAAAGAAATAGAAAACATTATTCTTAAGTCTAAAGTGTGTTCATTAGCAATGATAAGCAATAATAAACCGTATTGTGTTCCTATGAATTTTGGATATGCCGATGGGTATATATTTCTACATGGAGCTCCTGAAGGTAAAAAATTTGAGGCACTTAAACAAAATCCTGAAGTATGTTTATCTTTTTATATAGACGACTCTTTGCACATAGTCAATGAGTCTGTTGCTTGTTCATATTCAATGAAATATAGATCAGTTTTAGCTCAGGGTAAAGTTGAGTTTGTTAATGACATTGATGAAAAAGCTAGAATTTTAAATATAATTATGAAAAATTATACAGAAAGAGATAACTTTAAATATTCCAGACCGGCATTGGAAAATGTTAGCGTATTTTTTTTAAAACCGTCTGAGTTAACAGCATATAAACGTGGATATTAAATACTATTAGTATAAACTATAAAACAAAAATTATGAGTGTAATAGGAACAAAAACAGAAAAGAATTTATTGAAATCTTTTGCAGGAGAATCGCAAGCACGCTCGCGTTATACGATGTTTGCAAAGATTGCTAAAAAAGAAGGGTATGAACAAATAGCAGGTATTTTCCTTGAAACTGCTGAGCAAGAATTGCAACATGCCAAAATGTTTTTCAGATATATGGAAAGTGGTGAGCCGTTGGAGATCACAGCAATGTATCCAGCAGGTAAGGAATCTACAACAGAAGATAATTTACAAGCTGCTGCAATGGGAGAGCATGAGGAATGGGCTGTAGATTATCCTGAATTTGCTAAAGTGGCTGAAGAAGAAGGGTTTAAAGATATCGCTGTGTCTTTTAAAATGATTGCAAAAGTTGAAGCAGAACACGAAAAACGTTATCTAAAACTTCTAGATAATCTTAAAAACAACAAAGTTTTTGAAAAAGAAGAAGAAGTTGAGTGGATGTGTCGTAAATGCGGATATGTACATAAAGGCAAAAAAGCATTGAAAAATTGTCCTGCATGCAAACATCCAATGGCGTATTTTGAAATTCACGCCAATAATTATTAATCAAATAGAAATTATATGTCAAGGCTTCATATTGTATGAAGCCTTGATTTTTACTATTTGAATTTCTTGTCAATTATAAAATTGGTTATTAACATGACAATTGTGCCTAAGATAGCACCCGAAAGCATTATAGCTTGTGCATGATGATAACCAAAGTATCTTAATACTAAACCAGTAACAACAATAATTACACAGACAACCAAGGCTATATTAGATATTTTCTTATATTTCTTATTGTCATTATTTTTAGCTTCTTCAGTCATATAATAAATTTATAATTTGTTAAATCGTTATTTGTTTTTCGTTTATTGTTTCTTTCAATTTGCTTCTTTTTAAGGACCATATAACTAAAAATACACCTGCAAGTACAACAGGAATGCTTAATATTTGTCCCATATTAATAGACAGACTATCTTCAAATGAAACTTGATTTTCTTTAATAAACTCTATAAAGAATCGTGAAGTAAATACAAGAATAAAAAATACTCCTAACAGAAAACCTCTGGCATCACGAAAACGCTGAACTTTATATAGTCGAATCAAAACAATAGAAGTTACTATATAAAACAAGGCTTCATAAATTTGAGTAGGGTGAGAAGGAACTGTATCTCCGTTTCTAACAAAAATAAATCCCCATGGCAAATCGGTTTGATGTCCATATATTTCAGAATTCATTAGGTTGCCCAATCTTATTAAAGCGCCTGCAAAACCAGTAGGAACAGCAATTCTGTCAATTAGCCAGAAGAAGCTCTTTTTAGTAGATTTTCTTTTAAAAATCAACATTGAAATAATAATCCCTATAGCTCCTCCGTGGCTCGCCAATCCCATGAATCCTGTAAAGTGGAATTCAGGATAAAAGCTAAATGGCAGAATGACTTCTAATAAATTTTCGGAGTAATAAGCCCAATCGTAAAAAATGCAATGGCCGAGTCTAGCGCCGATTAGTCCACCTAGAACCACCCAAACTGTAAGAGAATCGAGTTCACTTATAGGAATGCCCTCATTTTTATACATTTTTTTTACAATAAAATAGCTGATAATAAAGCCCAAGGCAAAGAATACACTATAAGCTTTTATCGGAAAACTTCCAATTTCTATTAAATTGGGACCAACGTCCCAGGTAATCGCATTTATCATATACGGCTTAATTTTTGACAAATGTAAACAGTATATTTTAAATGATTTAATTTTTTTGAATTATTCTAATAATTTTGTTTAATAAGTGCTAAAGTGTTTTGTATTACGACATAAAAAATTATTTTTGTAAAAACTTTAAAAATTTAAAGATGAAGAAATTTATTGGAATTATTATTATCGCAAGTTTGTCTATTCAGACAGGTGTCTTTGCATGTACAAATTTTATTGTAACCAAGTCAGCATCTGTTGACGGTTCTGTACTTGTTAGTTATGCTGCCGATAGTCACGTTTTATACGGTGAGTTATATCATTGGCCAGCTAAAACTTATCCAAAAGGTACAATGTTGAAAGTTTATGAATGGGATACAGGAAAGTTTTTAGGCGAAATCCCTCAAGCTGAACGTACTTATAATGTTGTTGGCAATGTTAATGAATTTCAGGTTGCAATAGGAGAGACTACCTATGGAGGTAGAAATGAATTGTTTGATACTACCATGTCAGGTATTATGGATTATGGTAGTTTGATTTATATCGCTCTTCAGAGGTCTAGAACTGCTCGCGAAGCTATTATGATAATGACACAATTAGTTGAGGAGTTTGGTTATTGTAGCTCAGGTGAATCATTTTCTGTTTGTGATAAAAATGAAGCATGGATTTTCGAAATAATTGGTAAAGGTCCTGGACGAAAAGGTGCGGTTTGGGTAGCAATGCTTATTCCTGATGGATATATCTGTGCACATGCAAATCAAGCCAGAATAACTACTTTCGATTATCAGAAGAAAAACGATTGGAATAATCCTAAACAAACTGTTTATAATTCAAATGATGTAATAAGTTTTGCAAGAGAAATGAAATATTTCGATGGTAAGGATGAAGAATTTAGTTTTTCTGATACTTATGCTCCTGTAGATTTTGGAGCAGCTCGTTTTTGCGAAATACGTGTTTGGGCATTTTTTAATTCTGTTGCAGGTGGTATGGATAAATACTGGGAATATGCAAAAGGAAATGTTGAGCATGGACAATGGGGATATGCTACTAACAGAATGCCTTTGTGGATAAAACCTGACAGAAAAATTTCACAGGCAGATATTTTTAAATTTATGGGAGACCATCTCGAAGGAACCGAACTTGATATGAGCAAAGACTTGGGTGCAGGCCCTTATGGAAATCCATATCGATGGAGACCAATGACATGGAAAGTGGACGGAGTTAATTATATTCACGAAAGAGCAACAGGAACACAACAAACAGGGTTCTCATTCGTAGCTCAACTGAGAAGTTGGTTACCAGATGTTATTGGTGCTATCAATTGGTTTTCGGTTGATGATGCTCATTTTACTGTTTACGTTCCTATGTATGCATCAATTACAAAAATCCCACATCCATATCGTCAAGGTAACGGTTCTATGATGAATTTTACTATGGAGTCTGCTTTCTGGATTTTTAATTTGGTATCAAACTATGCTTATACCCGATATTGCGATATGTATCCAGAAATTGCTAAAGTACAATTAAATTTGCATAATGAGTTTATTGAAGGAATAAAAGCTAATGATGCAAAATATACTGAAATGGCTAAAACTTCTCCTGAAAAAGTAATCGAAGATTTAAATAAATACTCTGATTTTGCTGCAAATAAAACACACAAAACTTGGACAGAACTTTATGCTCACTTGTTCACTAAATATATGGATGGAAATGTGAAAACTGCGGTTGACGTACCCGAAGGATATTTATATCATGCTCCAGCTGTTAGCCAGCCACCTATGAAAGAGGACTGGTATAGAAGAATCGCATCAGAAACAGGAGATAAACTTAAATTAATAGGTACTGGTCATTAGAATATAGTATAATTTAATTAAAAAAAATAAACTGCTTTAGGCAGTTTATTTTTTTACATAATATTTTCGCTTTAATACAATTTTTATATTTTTGTTATAATTACGATTTATATAAAAAATAAAATGAATACACAATAAATTACCTAAAAATATTAAT
>JAQVEY010000238.1 GCA_028697515.1 Bacteroidales bacterium
TTGAAATATCATTGGTTGTACCATTTGAAATGGATCATTTTGTTAGATAGGGGGGGGGAGCTCCAAATAACAAGAAACAAGCACCAAATAACAAAAGACAAGCACCAAGGTCCAAAAAAACTTCGTTACTTCGCGTTTTCTTAGCGTGACTTTGTGCAACAATTAAGTAACACAGAGTCTCACTAAGTTTTTCTTATTTTTTAATTAGTGTAATTAGTGTCTTCACAGCGCTCCTCCGCATAAAATTTTCTTAGTGTTACTTCGCGTTTCCTTAGCGTAACTTCGTGTACCTTTCTTCATATTGCAAATTAGTGTAATTGGCTTTGCCGAGCTTCGGTTAGTTTCTTCTTAGTGTCCTTTGTGTCTCTGTGGTTCTTTTTCTCTGCGGTTCCCTTTCCCTTTGCGTAAATTTGTGTACCTTTCTTCTTAATGCAAATTAGTGCAAATAGTGTTACTTCGACTACGCTCAGCACAACGCTTTGTGGGAAAAAATTTCTTACAAGAATAATTTTGATCTTATAACTTGTCCTTGAAATTTACAATTTGGAACTTGGAGCTACTACTAGAAGTTTCTACCAAAGAAATAAGTCCCAGTAATATTAAGAACAGAGTTTTTCATTGATACAAATTCTGAAGTAGAAATATCAACAAAACCGAAAGAGTAATTGGCTTTAACCTGAAATTGTTTAAAATCAACACCACCACCAAAAGTCAAACCCGAATCAAATCTTTTATAATAACCAAATTCAGGGTCAAATTCAACCTCATGTTCAAACTCTTCGTCCATAACCTCAGAATGATAAATAGATTTACCTGTAATAGCAACACAAGTGTAAGGCCCTATATTTCCAAATACACTTAAATTCCCTATAGGTACTTTATAGCCTATTGTTAAAGGAATATCAATACAACCTAAATTTAATTTTGATGTTCCAAACTCATCAACAACCTTATTCCCTTTATTAAAGAATGTAACCGCTGCACCCACATATAAAAAACTCATTATTTCTAGTTCTGCAGCAGCACCAATCTGATAACCCATCTTAAAACTTTGCTCAACCGTACCATCCCAATCGTTTTTTTCGATAAAACTTGTGTGACTTATCCCGATTTGTGGTCCAAAATATAAACCTTGTGCGCTAAGGCTTGATAAAACCATCAACAGCAGGGTAACAAATAATATTTTTTTCATAATTCAGATTTTTATATTAATTTAGCTTTAATTTTGTAATCAAATTTAGTCAATTAGTATTGAATAATAATACAAAAAGCAAAAATATAGAAATTAACCTTATTAACAAAACACTATGAGAAAAATATTATTAATTGTAGTTTTATGTATTCCTGTCAGCATTTTTGCTCAACAGATAATTCGAGGTTATTCAGCTTCGTTCTCATACGGATTGCTGGCAAAAGGAGGCGATTTGACATTGCGTTATGATAATGCTTCCGCTACTGCAACAGCACGTAAAACAGATGGTGGAAGTATTGGGTTGGGATTTCCTTTTGATTTTGGATATAAACGCAGTAGATTAGTAATTACTCCCGGTCTTGATTTTTTAATGTCAAATTATGAACTTGATCTAGAACCAGATCTTCCAGTATTTGGAAGCGATAGTGACAGCCTTAAGCTTTCATCATTTATGGTAGTTCCTAATCTTGGAGTTATGTACAAGTATCATTTTTATGTTAAATCCATACATTTTGCTGTTGGTTTGGGGGCTAATTTTAACTTACCTGTATCAAATAGTATTACACTAAAAACAAAAGATAAAACAGATCTGATTGAATATGACGAAAATCCTCCATCGGACCCTTATGAAAACTATATGATATTTAATCCAAATTCAGCTTTTTTGAATATGGCAGAACTCGGTTTTCATGTAAACCCAAAAATAGGATTTGATATTTATGTAACAAAATATCTGGTTACTAATATAACGATTCACTTTTCACCACTTACAAACTACTCAAGCGAACCTATAATAAGGGGATATGCCGGTTTCGGTGCAAGTTATCTTATGCCATTAGGTAAAGAAGACGATTCAAGATTATTACAATATTACAAACAATAGTTAATCAAGAAAAAAAATATATTGACAATATGAAAAAGTTAATTATAATAACAGCAGTTTTCCTAATTGGGATATCAGGTATTATTGCTCAAAATGTTGTTCCCGTAGTACAGGCAGGGCATTCAGGAAGTATATTATTTGTTGAATGGGATCCGACAAGTCGCTATCTCGCAAGTATTGATACAAATAATGAGTTGGTAATAAACGACCTAGTATCCGGTAAAATGTTTTACAGGATAAAAGTTCCAGGAGATGAACTTATTAAAGCACTGAATTTTGAAAACGAAAGCAGTCTTGTTTTAGCAACGTCGAACCAGACATATAGATTTAATATGAAGAATCTACAACTCGAAAAATACTCAGGGCTGGTGCAGAAGAAAAAGATGAGTGAAGATTTAAAAATTTATGGAGCAGTTTTGAAAAAAGGAGGCAAATCTTTATTTAATCGGGATGCTTATACTTATTTTACTTATGCCGCAAATTCAAATGACAACAAATATGTTCTTGCCGGAGACGAAAAAGGCCATTTATATTATTGCAGTTCAAATTTGAATACTAAAAAATTTGAAAATACTCATTTTTTAGATATTAATGACATCGATTTCTCTGCTGACGGAAAATTTGTTGCTGTTGCGTCGGCCGACAGGTCTATTTCTGTATGGAGATTACCGGAATTTAAATTTGAAAAACGAATTATACCACGAAGTTTTAATGTTTGTGCAATTGATTCTCATCCTACAGATAGCCTTGTTGCTTTCGGTGATGAATTGGGATTTGCGTATTTGCTAAAATTCGAAAATGATAAGGTAACTTGCGAAGGTATAAACGGGCATAATGGGAAAATAAATGATATATGTTTTTCTCCAAACCCTCTTATTGTTGCTACTGCTGGAAGTGATAATCGCGCTGCGGTTGTGGATTTCGAAAATAAAAATGTATTGCAATATTTTACATTGCACCCCAGAGCTTCAAAAGCTAAGCAAACTTTTAATATTAAAAGCATTCAGGAAAAAGTAACTAACGAAGAAAAAGGGAAACTTTGGTTCGACGAAAATGTGTATTCTGTTGCCATTAGTCCTGATGGAAAAACGATTGCATATTCCGGCGGAAAATGGGGCTTGACAAATCCCGTTTTAAAAGTGTCATCAATATCTAATTTGAATATTTCGGAACCAAAAGAAAACAGAAAACCCAAAAAAGCAGATTTGGGATTAATGTCAAAAGAAAATCAACACATATTTAATCAGTTGTATTTTGCCAGCGATAAAGAGTTTTATGGTTTTGGTGAAGAAGACAGGGATAAAGGCGTTAGATTTAACACTACCATCACAGGTTATTCTGAGAAAGATAAAACAACTATAGAATCTGTTTATAGAAACAAAAAAGTTGAAAATAAACTTGTTTTACAAGCCATATATCCAAAAAATGCTGAATCTGATTATTTAATTAAAACCGACCCAATAACAAAAGATGTTTATACTTGTCGCGGTTTTGATATTGAACGGCAAACTGGAACTAAAATTATAAAATTTACAGGACACAGGGGCTATATTAATGATTTTGAAATAGTTAAAGGTAAAGGCTATCTTGTAAGTTCTGCCGAAGATGCTTCAATGAACATTTGGGATATTAACACAGGAGAAAAACTCTTGAGCATTTTTATTGTTGATATGGGTAAACTGGTTTTTATTACTCCCGACAATTATTATATGGCAACGGGTGATGCTCTTACAGGTCTTGGATTCAATTTTGAGGGAAAGGTTTTTCCGGCCGAACAATTTGATATTAAATACAACAGACCAGATTATATTTTGGAATCTTTCGGTTATTTTGATGAAGATATGGTTGAACTCTATCACAAAGCATATTTAAAAAGAATTTCAAAATTAGGATTTACTGAAGAAATGCTTAATGGAAAAATAAATCTACCCGAGATTGAAATAACAAATCTTAGTAATATTAAATTAAAAACTACAGAGCCTGAAGCTATTATACAGATAAAGATGAAAGATGAGAATTATATTCTGGATAGAATAAATGTTTATGTAAATGATGTTCCGTTATTTGGTACAAGAGGTTTGTCGGTAAAAGATAAATCTGTCAAATCACTTATGACAGACATAAAAATTCCTCTTTCTGCAGGACAAAATATTATTTATATATCATGTTTAAACGAAAAGGGGATAGAATCATTAAAAGAAGAGTTGGATATAAATTATGATAAAACCGACAATAAAAAACCGGATTTATATTTGATTTCCCTTGCTGTTTCAGATTACGATCAGTCTCAATACAATCTAAGATATACAATAAATGACGGATTGGGATTCATTAAATTGTTCTCCGAAAACAGTAAAAATTTTAGTAAAGTTCATATACACAAATTTCATAATAATGATTGTACTCGCGAAAATGTATTAGCGGTAAAAGATGAATTAATGAAGTCTGGTGTTGACGATTATGTTTATATACATATGGCAGGACACGGTTTGCTTGACGATAATCTGGATTTTTACTTTGCCACGGCAAATATAGATTTTTCAAATCCATCAAAAAACGGGTTAAAATATGATGAAATTGAAGACCTATTAGATGGAATACCCGCTCGAAATAAGTTGCTTCTTATGGACGCATGTCATTCCGGCGAAGTTGATAAAGATGATGACTTTGCAGTAAATACGGTTGGTGAT